>JBLMXX010000198.1:0-3799 GCA_050257995.1 Acidobacteriota bacterium
AGAGAGAGATACTGGTAGACCAGGTCCTTCCATGCTTTCTTGTCCGCGGCGATCTGCACGGACCCCGAACCCTTCACGCCGATCGCCTTGAGGTTCTTGGCGCCCATCACACTGCCCAACCCGCCTGCAGAGTGGGAACGGTCGCACAAGATGCAGGAGAGGCGCACGAGGTTCTCACCCGCCTGTCCAATAGCAGCGACGCGTGCATCGGAGCCGATCTCGTCGCAGATCTCCGCAGTGGCGCGGAAGATGCCGTTGCCCCAGAGCCGGGAGGCATCGCGCAGTTCCACTTTGTCGTCGATAATGGAAATCCAGACCGGCTTGTCCGCCTTGCCCTGAACGATAATCGAATCCCATCCGGCGAACTTGAGTTCCGCACCCCAGTGACCGCCCATATGACCGGTCCCGGGTAGTTCCTGCGGGTGGATGGGCCAGAGCGAGGTGATCGAGACGCGTCCCGAAAGTGGCGAACCCGACCCGGTCAGAGGTCCGACGCCAAAGATAATGCGATTCTCAGGAGCCCATGCTCCAGTCCCCGGCTGAACCTCATCCCACAAGATCTTGTATGCCAGCCCGGTGCCCCCGAGAAAATCCTTGTACTTCATCGTATCCTCAGAGCTGACTTTGCCTGTTGACAGGTCAACTCGCAGGATCTTGCCTGTATATCCTCCAAGGTTAGCCATTTGTGACCTCCTAATTGTCCTTTGTCCTTGCCGCCTTGCGGCGGCTCGTCAACAGGCTATTTGTGGCACGCATTGCAGGTGCTCGCGACGTTCGCCGGTGTGCTGATAGAAGCGGGAACGGTCCACCGCACAGGAATATCCCTGCTCTTGTCCGTCCACGGGACATATTGCAGAGCATTGCTTGGGCATGCCTTGACGCACTCGGGGCTGCCATTGCACAGGTGGCACTTGGTCGCCTTGTTGAGTTGTTCGTCGAACGACATCATCGCCCATGGGCAGGCAGCCTGGCAGAGCCGGCAACCCGTGCATTTGCTGGTGTTTACAACGCGGGCGTTGGCGGGACCGGTGACCTCGATCGCCTGGTTAGGACACACGGTCGCGCAGGGAATCGGGTGCGCGCACTGCCGGCAGGTATCCTGGATCAACAGGAAATTGCCATACTGCCCTTCGCCGCGCCAATAGCCCAACTGCGCTCCCCTGGGTCCAAATTGGTAATTGCGGTTGACCTTGATCCGCGAGATCGTCGACGAAACCTTGCCGTCGTTGAAAGACGAGCAGGCAATTTCGCAGCGGCGGCAGCCCGTGCAGCGTGAGGGGATTGCGACGACCATACCCTTGGCATTCGCCTCGGGCGGAGCAGGCGCAAGCACCGGGGTCACGGCGTCGCCGGTCGTCAGGGGAGAAGCGGCGACGACTTGGACGGGAAGGATCTGCGGAATTAAAATTCCGAGACCTCCGATACCGCCCAGTTTGAGAAAATCGCGCCGGGTCATGGATTTCAGCACCGAAGCCAATGGCATGTCGCCTGGTTCGTTACTGTTCCTTTTGTCCATCTTTGTTCCTCCTATGCCGATTAATCTGGATTACTCGGCTTCACAGGTCAATGGGGCATCCCGGTTCCGTCCGGGTGCCCTTCTCCGTCGAAAGGGCTGGAGAAACGCCGTTTTTCTTCCTTCTGATTGAGACTAGGGACCCTGGGCTCCCTCCTTTCTATCAAGACCCGTACCCGTCGAAGAAAGATCAGATTTTGCGTGAGCAGAAGGCGCCAAGTCTTGCTGTCCGTTCTCGATCGCCCGCATCAGGTCTTGCACCTGGTTCAGTATCCTTTGTTCCTCATGGTAAATACTGAAGGTATTGTTCTCGAGGTTCAGCCCGACTATTTTAACTCCCTGGTTTTCGTCCAGAATGCGTGAGCGGATTGGACCATAATCTCCGCCGGGGATGCCCATATCAAGAATGACGGTATCGGGACGCACTTCTTTCAGTAGAATGATTGCTTTTTCAACGTCTGACTCGCGACCGACGATTTCAAACCCCTGCTGTAGGCGCAGCAAGGTCTCGACTCCCTTGCTGAAGAGTGGGTGGCAGGAAATGATGAATACCCGTTTCATAGGTCCGGAACGCCCCCAAAAATGCGAAATCTCCCAGATGCCGAATTGCGCATCGGAAGATTTCGCACCACCATCATTGGTACGTGCCCCGTCCAGACGCAAGGTTTCCTAAGGATAATCGCTTGCCTTATTATCTGACCTTTAGCTTCTCCCGGCTACACCCGCATGGGCGATTTTCAGAAAAAAACCGGGCTATCTTTTGATAGCCCGGTTGAGTTAGCAAACTGGCTCTCTATCACCCAGGTGGGTTATTCGAGTCCGGCTCACTACTTACCAATCCCTGCCTCACGGCATAAACCGCCGCTTGAATTCTATTTTGGAGGTGAAGTTTCTCTAGAATGTTTCGTAAATGGATTTTGACCGTATCTTCGGCAATCGATAGATCTGCCGCAATTTCCTTGTTGGTCTCCCCTTCGACGACTAATTCGAGCACCTGAATCTCGCGTGCGGTCAGCCCATTCCCCACCTCGGGGGATGGCGGCTGGCTCGCGCTTGGCTGTCGAAACTCATTAAGGATCTTGGATGCCAGCGCACCCGAGATGGGCGACTCGCCCCGGCGAATCCCTTCCAGCATTTCGTACAACTGCTCCGGCTCCAGGTTCTTTAGCAAATAGCCCTCAGCCCCATTCTTGATGGCGGCGAACAGATCCAAGTCACGCTCCGACACGGTTAACATGATAATGTGAACGTGTGGCATTTCCTGCTTAATAGCTTTGACTGCCTCCAGCCCGTTGCAGCGAGGCATATTGATGTCCATCAGAATGATATCGGGCATCGTCTCGCGCGCTCTTTCCGCCGCTTCCAACCCATCCCCTGCCTCGCCGACTACCTCGAGGTCAGGGCGGGACCCCAGTATCGCCGCCACGCCTTTGCGAAACAATATGTGATCGTCGACCAACAAAACCCTCATCGTCGTCATTGCATCCCCTCACCTGCAGTAAAGATGGGCATCTGGACGATTACTTGCGTACCAGAGTTAGGTTGAGATTGAATCTCCAATTCCCCTCCCACGCTTTCGGCCCGCTCGCGCATGATCTGCAATCCAAAGTGCCGCGAACCATCCTCCGTCATTTTCATCGGATCGAACCCGCGCCCGTTATCCTCGACGCTGATCCGGACGTGATGATCGTCTCGCTTAAAGCGCACGCACGCCCAGCTCGCCCCCGAGTGCTTGCGCACGTTCGTTAGTGCTTCCTGGATAATGCGCTGGACCTGGACTTCGACCTCTGCCGGGAAGCGGGCAATCTCCTCGTCTTGCACGAACAACTCTGTATTAATTCCGTAATTCGCCCGGTATTCCGCGACATGGTCCCGCAGGGTAGCGACGAGTCCCCAGTCTGATGCGCCGGTCGTCCGCAAACTAAAGATAGAATCACGAACGTCCGTGTACGCTTCCTTGGCAATCCCCTTTAGCTCAAGCAGGCTGGCACGCGCCTGAGCAATTTGGTCCCTGGCCAACAGGTCATCGGTCAGGCAAGTCTTGATGTTGATAAATCCCAGCATCTGGGCGAGATTGTCGTGCATCTCCCGTGCCAGCCGGTCGCGCTCTTCCAACGTCGCCATGTACCGGACTTGCTTGTAGAGTTCGGCATTCTCGATGGCAACGACGACCTGCAAGACCATGCTCATAAAGAACTGGGTATCCTGGGTCGTAAAGCGGCGGCGATGGCGCGTCATGACCCCGACATAGCCGTAAAGGCGTCCCTTGGACCACAGGGGCACCGC
>JBLMXX010000199.1:0-3374 GCA_050257995.1 Acidobacteriota bacterium
GACGGCGTGTTGTGGGGCGGAAGCGACCCGCGGGCGGATGGCGGCGCGATCGGATGGTGAATAGTGGTCGGTGGTTAGTGGAAAGTATTCCGTGATGCGTAAAACGTGAATCGATTTTTACGGAATACGGACTACCCATTACGTTTTACGATTTACGCTTTATTCTTTAGAGACGAGGCGACATGGCAGAGCAGCAACAGATTGAGGATTCGGCTATCCCGGAACGCGGCGTGACCAAGGTGGATACGTGGAAAGAGCCGCCGGCGCCCGCGCGCGTCATGGCGGTCCACGCTCATCCGGACGATCAGGAATTTACGGTGGGCGGCACGCTCGCCAAGTGGGCGCGCGCGGGAAGTGAAGTCATCACCATCTGCATCACCAGCGGCGATTCGGGCTCGAACGAAAAGACCGACCCGAACATGTCCAAGGATGAGATGGTCAGCGTGCGCGAGGAGGAGCAGCGCAACGCGTGCCGGGTGCTCGGCATCCGGGAGGTCGTCTTTTTGCGCTATCCCGACGGGATGCTCCAGTCGACCATCGTCCTGCGCCGCGATCTGACGCGGCTGATTCGCAAGTACAAGCCTGACGCCGTCGTCTGCGGCGATCCGACGGTCCGCTTTTACGGCAACAGCTACATGAACCATCCGGACCATCGCGTGGCGGCGGACGTCGCCCTCGATGCGGTCTTTCCGTCCGCGGGCACGCGGCTCATCTTTCCCGAACTGCTCGGCGAGGGACTAGAGCCGCACGAGGTCGCGCGCATCTTTATTCACGGCTCGGAAAAGCCGGACACCTTTATCGACATCAGCACGACGCTGGACGCCAAAGTGTCCGCTTTGAAAGAACATCGCAGTCAGATTCACGATTGGGACCCCGGCGAAATGATGCGGGAATGGGCGAAGGAGGAAGGCAAAGAGCGCGGGCTGGAAGCGGCAGAGGCGTTCCGCCAGATGGTGCTGAAGGAAGACCGGAAGAATGAACAGACCGAGCCGCAAGCGGCGAACGGAGCGGTATAGAGCGAGCCCGGGATGTGTCGGAGCGGTAAGGGGGAGGCGCTGCCTCCCTTTTGATTTACCGGAAGGTGATGATCGGGTTGATGGTGAGGTGCGGTCCCAGGTCGTTCACGCGGTCGATGCTGTGGATCACGTTGCCCACGGCGGAGAGCGCGCCGGGGATCAGCCGCTCGATCAGGAAAACGACGAAAATTGCCGCCACGAGATAGAACCGCCCGGACTGCCGGTGGCGCATCGCATAGACCGCCAGCGCGATCAGAATGCCGAAAATCACAATGTCCAAAATGCCGAGCGAGATCATTGTAACCCCCGATGGTCGGTGATCAGTGGTCGGTGGATGGTGGATGGTGGACAGGTACTCTTATTGTAAACAAGTCTTGTCCCAAGTCAATAGTACTCTCAATTCAAAAAAAGGACTTGCACACGGCCGCGCGGGATATTCCGGCCACAGCCATGTGCAAGTCACACGGGGCGACGACAGGCGTCAAGGTCGTCACCAGAAGGGTAAAGTGCACGCTAGACATAGCGCCGGCGGTGGCGCCAGCCGCCTCCCACGAAGAGGGCGACCAGGAACGCCAGGACCAGAGCGCCTACCAGCGCCGTGATCACCGGTATGCCGGCGTAGGACACTTCGGGGGCAAGGATGACGTGAAAGACATTCAGCATGAGCCATTCCCCGATGATACCGGCGACAAATGCGCCGAAGAACCCAAACGGGTAGCGGACGCCGAAAAACATCCCTGCCAACCAGGCGGCTATCGCGGCGATGAGAAGAAAGACGATCAGTTGAGCCAAACTGAGTGTCATGGTACTACTCCTTTCCGAACCTTTTCTGTCATGCGCGGTCGTGGACTTGGTTTGCACCCATCATCCGGGCGCAGTTGGCGCAGCAAAAGATCTTGCCCTTTTCCTCCACGCCGTGCCCGACGATCTTGCACCCGCAGTGCGCACAAATCGGCGCCAGCAGGTGAATCGCACATTCAAAGCTGTCAAACGTGTGTACTTTGCCTGCTTGCGTAACCTGAAAAGCCTTGTCGTACTCATTGCCGCAAACTTCGCAGCGTGCCATTTTACTTTCCTCTCCTCACCGCTAAAGCTGGATCTGCTCTTAATAACGAAAAACAAGGGCAGATAATACAGCGTGGAATATAGAGCTGGAATTGGAGGGGTCGTTAAAGTTAGAAGGGGGTAGGTCGCATCAAAATCAGTTTTTCTTCGTTATTATATAGAGCAAAGCACGTTTACTCAAAAGGGGTTGCAAACCGGGCTATGGACGATCTCGTACGCTACTTGCCGGGTGCCGAGGTCAAAGATGATCAACATGATTTTGGACAGGTGTTTGGAAGAGATTCACGCTGGGCGCGCCACGGTCGCCGACTGCCTCGCCCAGTATCCGGATTTCGAAGACGAGTTGGAACCGCTCCTGAGGCTGGCTTTGCAATTGGGCAGCGTTCCGCACATCGAGCCCTCAACCGCTTTTAGACTAAAGACCCGCGCGCGCCTGTTGAGTCTCCCCGATCCCCCTCCTGTCGAAGACCTGCCCCAGCGCCTCCGGAAACGGGCAAGGATCCCAGGTGTGGCTAAAATTTTTGAACGCTTGAAGAGGCTGCTGCGCGGATCGATTCACGCCGTTACTCTATTCTTTTGAACGAGTAAAACGGTGATTGCTGACGATTGAAATCGTCACTACCTAAGGATGAAATTGTAGTAACGAATTTATTCGTTACCCCAGGTGAAAAACTGGCAATTACGTCCATAGGCATTGCGGCGTTTTGTGAAAGCCATCACGGAGAGCGGTTGACGCCGCTTTGGCTTTTCTATACAATCCCCCACGGTATGTTCCCACATACATCTGTGACGCTGTTCTGCGACAATTATCCATAACCTGTGACTGAGAGGCAGGCCTTGTTTTAGGTCTGCCTCTTTTTTTGCTCTCGCACCCCAGAGCAAAGGAGAAGCCCCCATGAGCCGTCAACCCTTCGCCTCCGCGATCGGCCCGACATTCTTGCAGAAAATGGTGCGCGTGCTCGTCCTCTTGTTGCTGTTGGCGCTTGCTATCAGCCTGTTTGCCCCCGCCAATGTTTCCGCCGCCGGTACCACCACCTTCACCGGTTCCATCGGCGGCGCCGCATACTTGATCCAGGTGCCCGCGAATTGGAATGGAACGCTGCTGCTGTACAGTCACGGCTATGTCACACCCGGGTCCGCCAACCCCGCGCGCGATGTCGGCGATCCGGCGACCGGAGCGTTCCTGTTGTCGCAGGGCTATGCCCTGGCGGGCTCGTCCTACAGCGCAACGGGTTGGGCATTGGCGCAGGCCTTCCATGACCAGATCGCGCTGCTCGACAAGTTCGAGACGCT
>JBLMXX010000200.1:0-2514 GCA_050257995.1 Acidobacteriota bacterium
TTTACTTTGTCGCCATGGTGCCCTTCCTCGCGAACGGCAATCTCTTCCGCTCCGTCATCTCCGGCGCGGTCATCATGTCCATCGTCATGTGGGTGTGCACCGGCTTTGGCTCCTCGCTGACCACGATGGCGACGTCGATCGGCTACAAGATTCCCGCGAACGCGGTTGACATCACGGCGTTGTCCGCCGGCAACTGGGTGACCTTCGTCCTCTTTTCGCTCGGTCGCTTTACCAGCGGCGGCGAAATGCCGGCCATCCTCATGCTGGTGGTCTTTGTCCTTTCCCTGCTCGCCATCTGGTGGTTCCTGCGAAGGACCGCCGCGGCAGAGCCGGCGCCCGCCGCCGAGAAGGCGCAGGCGTAGGAGTTCCAACACTGAACTTGCCCTAGTGGTTCACCACAAAAGTCTTTCGGGCGTGTAGTGGCGACTTGGTCACTGGGTAACGACTAAAGTCGTTACTACCAGGCCCGCAAAATTTGTTTGGTCGACTACTAGTACTCCGGCAATATGAAATTGCGGGGTGGGAGACCCTTCGGGTTTCTGAAAACCCGAAGGGTCTCTGGTGTGACAGGGCGATGACATGGCCGCGCGACTTACGACATCGGAAAAATGAAAGTAGCCGTTTACTTTAACAATCACAACGTACAGATAGAGGACCGGCCGGTCCCGGAGCCGGGCGCGGGCGAGATCCTCGTGCGCACGCACGCGTGCGGGGTCTGCGTGGCGGATACGATGGAGTGGTATTTGACGCCGCGGGCACCGCTCACGCTGGGTCACGAGCCGACGGGGACGGTCGCGCAAGTGGGCGCGGGGATCACCTCTTTCCGGGAGGGTGACCGGGTGGCCGTCCACCATCACGTGCCCTGCCTGGTGTGCGAACACTGCCGCCGCGGGAACTATACGATGTGCGCGACCTTTCGCAAGACGCACATTCGCCCCGGCGGTTTTTCAGAATATTTCGTCGCTTCGCCCCTGCACGTCGAACGCGATACGCTGCGCCTGCCGGAATCCGTCTCGTTCGACGCGGGGACGCTGGTCGAGCCGCTCGCGTGCGTGATCCATGGGATCCGGAAAGCGGGGATCCAGGCGGGCGATTCAGTGGCGTTGATCGGGACGGGCGTCATGGGGCTGATGTTCATCCAGGCGCTCAGATTCTGGGGCGTGCGCCGCCTGGTCGTTTACGAGGTGCTGAACTGGCGAAAGGAAAAGGCGCGTGAGTTTGGCGCGCCGACGGTCCTGACGCCGCTCGCGGACGCGCAAGAGGAGGCGGCACGGATCCGGGAGGTGTTGGGCTCGGATGGCGCGGACAAAGTGATCGTGGCGGCGAAAGACCTGCGGGCATTGGAACTCAGCCTGCCGCTGACCAACAAGGGGGGCACTGTCCTCTTTTTCGCCACCCCTCGCCCGGACGAATTCATCAAGCTTTATCCTTCCTATATTTTTTTCAACGAGATCACCGTCACCTCCACCTATTCGGCGGACCACCTGGATACGCGGATGGCGCTCGAATTGCTGTCCAACGGAAGCGTCGCCGGCGACGCGCTGGTCACGCACCGCTTTCCGCTCGAACGGCTGGCGGACGCGATCGCCCAGACCGTCAGCCGGCAGGAAAGCCTGAAATCGATCATTACGTTCGAGTGAATGGAGCAGGATGCCATACGCAATCGACTTGGCGGGCCAGGTGGCGATCGTCACGGGAGCCGCGCGGGGGATTGGAGCGGCGACGGCCAAGATGCTGGCGCGCGCGGGCGCCCAGGTGGTGATCGACGACGTGGTGGCAGAGGAGACGGTCGCGCCGCGGCTGGACGAGATCGCCGCTGTCGGACCGAGACCCGGCTATTTTCGCGAAGATATCTCGAGCGAGCAAGGCGCGCGCCGGCTGGCGCAGCAGGCGCTGGAGCATTTCGGGCGGGTCGATATCCTGGTCAACAATGCCGGCGTGGTGGCGGATTGGGACAAGAGTTACGCCGTCCACGTCAAAGGGGTGTTCTACTGCTCGGAGGCGGTCAAAGAGCACATGGCGGCGCGCGGGAGCGGGCGCATCGTCAACCTGACCTCGACCTGCACTTTTTCCGGCGGGACCGGCATCCCGCAGTACGTGGCAACCAAGGGGGGCGCGTTCTCCCTGACCCGCTACCTGGCGCGCACGTATGCGCCGATGGGGATCCTGGTGAACGGCGTCATGCCGGCGGTGATCATGAGCGACATGATCATGACGCGGTACGCAAGCAAGGAAGAAATGATCGAGCATTATGTCCCGATGATGCCCGTCCGGCGGATCGGTTATCCGGAGGACGTCGCCGGAATCGTCCTGTTTCTCTGCAGTGAATTGTCCAGTTTCCTGTGCGGAGAGGTCATCGTCGCAGACGGCGGGAGGATGCACGTCGGCGTATGAGTGTTCGGGGTGACAAACTCGCCTTGGAGAGTATTTTAAAAAGCAAAATCCTGCACCACAAAGGCACGACACCTGCCCTGGCGGGCGGTGCCAGGGAGGGCACAAAGGGAAGGGGAGAAT
>JBLMXX010000201.1:0-10318 GCA_050257995.1 Acidobacteriota bacterium
GGGCACGCTTCCTCCCAAATAGGGTTATCCTGAAACCAAGAGGTTTACAATGACGCAAGTTCATCGCTATGACGCGGTGATCGTGGGTGCCGGCGGAGCCGGCTTGTGGGCAGCCTTGGAGTTGGCGCGGCGCAAGACCAATGTCGCCGTGATTACTAAATTGTACCCTACGCGTTCGCATACGGGTACCGCGCAGGGCGGTATTGGCGCGGCCCTCGGCAACCAGGAAGAGGACCATTGGGAATGGCACATGTTCGACACCGTCAAGGGCGGCGATTATCTCAGCGACCAGGATGCCTCGGAAATCCTGGCGCGCGAAGCCATCGAGACGGTGTACGAACTGGAGCACATGGGCTTGCCGTTCAACCGCACGCCCGACGGTAAGATTGACCAGCGCCGCTTTGGCGGACATACGCACAATTATGGCAAGGGTCCCGTGCAGCGCTCCTGCTACGCGGCGGACCGCACCGGTCACATGATCTTGCAGACGCTCTACCAGCAGTGCATCAAGCACGAGACCCACTTTTACGACGAGTTCCAGGTGGTAGACCTCATCGTCGAGAACGGCGTGTCCAGCGGCGTCGTCGCGCTGGAGATATTGACCGGCGAACTGCACATTTTCCATGCCAAGGCGGTGATCGTCGCGGCGGGCGGGTTCGGCAAAATCTTTAAGATCACTTCGAACGCGCACAGTCTCACCGGCGATCCGGTCGCGATGCTCTACCGGCACGGGTATCCACTGGAGGATATGGAATTCTTCCAGTTTCACCCGACCGGGATTTACAAGATGGGCATCCTGATGTCGGAAGCGGCGCGCGGCGAGGGCGGCGTGCTGATCAACGGCGCGGGCGAGCGCTTTATGGAGCGCTATGCTCCGACGATGATGGACCTAGCGCCGCGCGATATGATCTCCCGGTATATGCAGCAGGAGATTAACGAGGGGCGCGGCATCGACGGCAAAGACTATGTCTATCTCGACATCCGCCCCGAATCCATTAACAAGTACAAGAGCGCGCCGGGCGGCAAGCAGGTCACCGAAAAGGAATTGCGGGATAAACTGCCCGATATCATCGAAATGATGGAACTCTATCTCGGCGTCGATCCGATGAAACAGTTGGTCCCGACCCAGCCGACCGCGCACTATGCGATGGGCGGGATGCCAACCGACGTGGACGGCCGCGTCGTCGTCGACGAGAAAAATACCGTGCTGCCCGGCTTGTACGCCGCGGGCGAGTGCGCGTGCGTTTCCGTGCACGGCGCCAACCGGCTGGGCACCAATTCGCTGGTGGACATCCTGGTGTTCGGTCGCCGCTCCGGGCGGAGCGCCGCGGATTACGTGAGCCAGACGGATTTTCCGGCTCTGCCTCCGGATGCCGATGCACCGGTCCGTGCGGAGGTCGAGCGGCTGTTTAACAGCACGGGGAAGGAATCGGTTTCCGAGATCCGCCGCAGCATGCAGGAGGATATGACGGCGAAATGCGGCGTGTTTCGCACCGGGAAAAGCCTGGAAGAGGTCAAGCAGACGCTGGGTGAACTCAAGGCGCGGTATCAGAACATTAGCATTCAGGACCACACTAAAAAGTTCAATACGGAACTGCTCGAAGCGCTCGAGCTCGGCTACTTGCTCGACCTTGCCGAGGTTACGGCGTACAGCGCCGCCGTGCGCACCGAGTCCCGCGGGGCGCACGCCCGGGAGGATTTCCCAAAGCGCGACGATGCGAACTGGCTCAAGCACACGCTCGCCTACAAGCGGGACGGCAAGATCGAATTGCGCTACAAGCCCGTCGTCATCACGCGCTTTGAGCCGAAAGAGCGCAAGTACTAGGCAAATGCAAGCACTGGCTTTCTGGAAGACAATTACAGTGGACCAATCGAACCTGCTCGAACGCTTGATGTCCTTGCTATCCGAGCATGGAATTCGTTATTGCGTCATCGGCGGGCAGGCGGTCAACGCCTACGCCGAGCCGGTGGTCAGTCTGGATTTGGACCTAGTGATCGCCGTCGACCAGATGAGCCAGGCGGAATCGCTCTTGAAAAAATCTTTTCGCGTCGAACGCTTTCCGCACAGCCTGAATGTTTCGCTTGCCGGGTCTGACCTGCGAGTGCAAATTCAAACGGACCCGCGCTATGCGGGGTTTGTCGAGCACGCCACCGAGCGTGAGGTGTTGGGCCTGAAATTGCCGGTGGCGGATCTGGAGGATGTTCTACGCGGAAAGGTGTGGGCGGCTCTAGACCCTACGCGGCGAGGCAGCAAGCGTCAAAAAGACCTTGCTGACATCGCGCGACTGCTTGAAAATTACCCGCAACTGCGAGCGCAGGTGCCGCCGGAAATCCTGTCCCGATTGGTATAACGTAATGTTCTTTGTCGGTCTTGTGGTCGGTGTTATCGTGGGTCTCATCCTGGGTGTCTTTGTCGGTTTTTCGCTTTTCAAGCGCGCGGGTGCGTGGGATTGATAGTGGACAGTGGTTAGTGGATAGTGAACGGTTCTTCTGACCACTGACCACTGACCACTATCCACTGACGTATGGATATGACATGTCTGATCGGGCTCGTGGTGGGCTTGATCATCGGATTGGCGATAGGGATTCCGCTGGGGATGCGATTGTACTGGAAGACCGGTCATTGGTAGTCATCCAAAGATGGAGGACGGTGGACGATGCAGGTTCAATTCAAAGTAAAGCGTTACAATCCGGAAAAGGACCCCAAGCCCTATTGGGGCGAATACACGGTCGAGGTAGAGCCGACGGACCGGGTCCTCGACGGGTTGAATTATATCAAATGGAACATTGACGGCTCGCTCTCGTATCGCCGCTCGTGCGCGCACGGCATCTGCGGCTCGGATGCGCTGGCGATCAACGGGCGCAACCGGCTCGCCTGTAAATTCCTGATGAAGCAGGCGATGCAAGAGAGCAAAACCATCACCATCGAGGCGCTGCGCGGTTTCCCGGTGATCAAGGACCTCGTGGTGGACATGGAAGGGTTCTTTGCCAAGTACCGCAGCATCAAGCCGTTCATGATCAACTATGACCCGGAGCCGGAAAAAGAGCGCTTCCAGTCGCCGGAAGACCGCGAGCGATTCGACGATACGACCAAGTGCATCCTGTGCGCGGCGTGCACGACTTCCTGCCCCACGTTCTGGGCGGACAAGGAATTCGTCGGACCGGCGGCGATCGTCCAGGCGCACCGGTTTATCTTCGACTCGCGGGACCAGGGCGCGCAAGAGCGGCTCGCCATCCTGCAGGACAGCGGCGGCGTATTCACCTGCCGGACCATCTTCAACTGCACCGACGCCTGCCCGCGCGGCATTCAGGTCACCAAGGCGATTTACGAGGTGCGCCAGGCGATCCTGTTCAATAAAACGTAATTTGATTGGTGATTGGTTAACTGGTCGACTAGTGATTAGTTGACCAGTTGACCAATCGACTAATCGACCAATTGACTAATCGACCAGAGGTTTTCTATGCCTTACTATGAATACATTTGCTCCGACTGCAATTCGAAATTTGAAATCAAGCGCTGCATGCGTGAAATCGACGACCCCGCCGCGTGTCCCGAGTGTCACGGCGAACACGTCCGGCGCCAAGTCTCGCGGGTGTCATCCTTTTCGCACGGCGAAGGCGGAAGCGTGAGCAGCCTGGGAGGCGGTTCTGCCGGCGGATGCGGCGGGTGTAGCGGCGGAACGTGCGCCGGCTGCGGCAGTTCCCATAGCCACAATTGATGGCGCGGGGCGATCTGCCCCGCTTTTTTTACTGTCGCGCGACATTGGCGCCGGCTTGCCCGGATAAGACAATACGTAACAAGGAGTGGAAAATGGCCGGAAATGATTTGACGGTACGCGTCGGCGGGGATTCCGCCGCCGGCGGTATCGTGACGACCGGCGAGGTGTTTGCTCGCATTGCCGCCTACGCCGGACTGGAAGTTTATACGACGCGGACCATCCCCGCCGAAATCAAGGGGGGGCACGTGATGTTCCAGGCGCGCGTGGCGCCCACTACGGTCTGGTCCCAGGGCGACGATCTGGATATGTTGATCGCGTTCGACCAGGAGTCGATCGATCGTTATTATCGCTTAATCCGTCCCGGTGGAATTCTCATTTACAATTCGAACGACAGCAACCCGCCAGCCCAGAACGGCGTCAAGCAATACGCCCTGCCTCTCAACGAACTGGCGAAATCGATCAACTTTCAGCGCGGTCGCAACATCATCACCATCGGCGCGATGGTCAAACTGTTCGACCTCTCTTTCGAGACCGCGACGGCGGTGGTCGAAAAGCAGTTGGGACGCAAGAAAGAAATGCTGGAGCAGAACCTGCTCGCGCTCAAGACCGGTTACGAGTATATCGAGGCGAACGTCACCCGGGTGGCGCCGTACCACCTCTCCCCGCGCCAGGGGGCGCTGGAGGAGCAGCGGCTCGTCATCAGCGGCAACCAGGCGCTGTCCATGGGCGCGATTGCCGCCGGGTGCCGGTTCTACGCGGGCTATCCCATCACTCCCGCTTCCGACATTATGGAATTCCTCGCCGCCGAGTTCCCGCGTGTGGGCGGCACATTGATCCAGGCGGAGGACGAAATCGCCGCGATCGCGATGGCGCTCGGAGCGTCCTATACGGGAGCGCGCTCCATGACCGCCACTTCCGGTCCCGGTCTCTCGCTGATGACCGAGCTCCTGGGACACGCGACCATGACCGAGATCCCCATCGTCGTCGTGGACGTCCAGCGCGCCGGTCCCTCCACCGGTCTGCCGACCAAGGTCTCGCAGGGCGATCTGCGCATTTCCGTCTTTGGCGCGCATGACGACGCCCCGCGCATCGTGGTCGCGCCCGTCACCGTCGAGGACAACTTTTACCAGATCGTGAACGCCTTTAATCTGGCGGAAAAATACCAGAGCCCCGTCATTTTCCTGAGCGACCAGGACATGTCGGTCCGCGTGCAGACGATCCCGCCGTTCGACCTGACCCGCATCCACCAGGAGCCCCGGCTGGTATGGGACCCGAACAGCAACGGGCATGGTCCCTTTGAGCGATACGCCAACACCCCTTCGGGCATTTCGCCGATGTCCCTGCCGGGCATGAAAGGCGGGCAGTACGTGGCGGAAGGTCTGGAGCATGCGCCGGGCGGCGAGCCGGAATATACGCCCGAGACGCATTCCGCGAACATGCAAAAGCGTGCGACCAAAGTCTATTCAGCCGCCGAGGACGCGGAAAAGTGGGGCATGTACGAAATGTTCGGCGACGACGATGCGCCCATCGGCATTGTGGGCTGGGGCTCGACCATCGGTCCGGTCCGGGAGGCGGTGGACCGGGCGCGTTTGGAAGGGATGAAGGTGGCCGTCCTTTACACCAAGATGATTTTCCCGCTCCCGACGCGGCTGATCAGCAACTTTATGCAAAAGCGCGATACGATAATCGTACCCGAGATGAATTACACCGGGCAGTTTGCGCGCATGATCCAGGCGGAATTCTGGCGCGAAGTGGTCAGCCTGCGCAAGTACGGCGGAGTGCCGTTTGCCGCGCGTGAGATTTACGAGAGAATCAAAGAAGAATACTTGAAACTGGATATTTAGGATAGGGCGCTGCCGGACCGGCAGACGCGGAGGACAAAGAAATGATTTCTGCGATTGAACCCGATACGATGACTTTTGAGCCCGTCAACCTGACCCCGAATGATTACAAGAGCGGCGTGCATCCGATCTGGTGCCCCGGCTGCGGCGACTTTGGCGTGTTGGCGAGTTTCTACAAAGCCATTTCCGAACTGCATATCCCGCCGGAACAACTGGTGGTCGCTTCGGGCATCGGCTGCTCCGGGCGTTTCCCGGCGTTCGTCAACGCCTACGGCTTGCACGGGACGCACGGACGCGTGCTGCCGCTGGCGACCGGCATCAAGATGGCGCATCCCGAACTGGTCGTCGTCGCCGCGGGCGGGGATGGCGATGCCTTTAGCATCGGCATGGGCCACTTTCCGCACGCCGCGCGGCGAAATGTGGACCTCACTTATATCGTTATGGATAATGAGATCTATGGGTTGACCAAGGGACAGCCCTCGCCGACGAGCCCGATGGGCATGGAGAAAAAGGCGTCTCCCTACGGGACCGTCGACAGCCCCATCGATCCCATCCAGATGGCGCTCGCCTACAACGCGTCGTTCGTGGCGCGCGGTTTTTCGTCCAAGCCGAAAGAAGTGACCGAGTTGATCAAGGCGGCGATGACGCACAAGGGTTTCTCGTTCGTCCAGGTGCTTTCGCCGTGCGTGACGTTCTACGACACGTACGATCATTTCAAGCAGATCACGGCGCCGATGCCGGAAGGACACGACCGGAGCGACCGCGGCAAGGCGATGACGCTGGCGATGACACAGGAGAAAATGTACCTGGGGATCTTTTACCAGCAGCGCCGCCCGACGTACGACGAATCGATGCGCGCGATCCGGGAAAAGAATGCCAAGCCAGACTATGGCGTCGCGCAGATCATGAATCGCTATTTACGCTGAACAGGTCGAGTCGCAGGTCAAGCGGTCCATGACCTGCGATTCGCTCAGTAGAGGGATACTTGAAGATATTAGGTCTCATCCGTCCCGGTGTCTGGATCCTCCTGCTGCTGGCGGGAACGGCTTGCAGTCAATTCGCGGCGCCCGCGGCGACTCCTTTCGTGCTGCCGACGCCCTTGCCGCGCGCATCTTTTACCGCGACCGCCGCTCCGACGTCCACGGTCGCACCGACGAGTGTCCTGCCCACCGCGCCGGCAACCCTGGTCGCGCCTCAACCCACGACGGGCGCCCCGGCGCCATCTGCCAAGCGCATCACGTTCCAGCCCGGCAGCACATCGGCAGTGCTGCAGGGGAACCTGCCCACGAACGGGATCGATACGTATGCGTTGAGAGCGCTCGCCGGACAGACTTTGACGGTCAAGGTGTCCTCCGCGCAGTCGAGCATCATTTTCTCGGTTAACGGCGTCGACGGGGACGTGTTAAAATCGATGGGCGCGGGCGCGAGCAGTTGGAGCGGGACCCTGCGGACGACGCAGGACTATGTCATCACCGTGAGCACGCCTACGGGTGTGCCCGCGAATTACACGCTGCAGGTCACGATTCCACCGCTGGCGGCGACGGCAGTGCCTTCGACGCCAAAGCGCATCACCTTCCAGCCGGGCGCCACCTCCGCGACCGTCCAGGGGACCACGGCAACGCCGGGTCACGACCGATTTGTCTTGCGGGCGCTCGCGGGTCAGACGATGACGGTCAAGGTTTCGTCGACTCCGGGGGATGTGATCGTCATCATTTACGGCGCCGATGGCAATGTCTTGATCTCCGATCACGCCGGGGCGACGAGTTGGACGGGACAACTGCCGACGACGCAGGACTATATGATCGACACGCGGTCCATTGGAAGCGCCGCCGTCAACTTTACCCTGACGGTCACCATACCGCCCAAGTAGGAGGAGACCCTTCGGGTTTCTGAAAACCCGAAGGGTCTTGATGAAATGTCTGAACCTGTTGTATTAAATCCCGCTCCGCCCCGTCCGCGCCATCCGGATTGGATCCGCGTGCGCGCGCCGATCGGGGAAAACTATGTCCACTTGAAAGGACTGGTGCGCGGCCTGGCGCTCCATACGGTCTGCGAGGAAGCGCTGTGCCCGAATATCGGCGAGTGCTGGGGCGCGGGGACCGCGACCATCATGATCCTGGGAGACACGTGCACCCGCGCGTGCCGTTTTTGCGCGGTCAAGACCGGCAACCCGCGCGGCGTGGTAGACGCCGGAGAGCCCGCCCGGGTGGCGGATGCGCTGGCGGAGCTGCACTTGAACTATGTCGTCATCACCTCGGTTGACCGGGACGACCTGGCAGACGGCGGCGCGGCCATCTTTGCCGAAACCGTGCGGCAGATCAAGTCGAAATCTCCCCGGACGCGGGTGGAGCTCCTGACGCCCGATTTTCGCGGCGACCTGGAAAACGTCCGGACGGTGGTTGAATCAAAGCCCGACGTATTCGGGCAGAATATTGAGACGGTGCGCCGCCTGACCCACGTCGTGCGCGACCGCCGCGCCGGCTATGATCAGACGATGGCGGTCCTGCGCGCGGTCAAAGAGATCGATCCGGAGAGCCGGACCAAGTCCTCCATCCTCGTCGGCATGGGCGAAACGCCGGAGGAGGTGAGCGAGACCATGCGCGACCTGCGCGCCGCCAACGTGGACTTGCTTGCCATCGGGCAGTATCTACAGCCGACTCACTTGAAACGTCACGTGCCGCTCGTGGAATACGTGCATCCCGACCAATTTGCAAAATACAGAGAAGAAGGGCTCAAACTCGGATTCAAGTACGTGGCGTCCGGACCGCTGGTGCGCAGCTCTTACAAGGCGTGGGAAGCCGCGATGGTTTTCGACGCGCGGTGACGCGCCCGAGTCCATTAGAATCGATGCTGTTCAGACCCAAAGGCCAACCGGTGAACTACAGCGAACTTGACGATGAAGAGGTGCTCGCGCGTCTGCAAGGGGGCGAAAGCTGGGCGATGTCGGTCTTGTATGATCGGTATGCCCGGCTCGTTTTTTCGCTCGCCTTGAGAGTCTTGAACGATCGCGAGTCATCGGAAGAGGTCGTGCAAGAGGTCTTTGTCAAGATCTGGCGCCGCTCCGCCGACTACAAGCCCGAGCGCGGCAAGTTCTCGTCATGGCTGAGCGGCATCGCCCATAACCACGCGATCGACGAATTCCGCCGCCGCCGCGTGCGCCCGGCGTCCTCCGACGACGACGAGTCCGCCGCCGCAGAGGTCGTCGACGCCAGCCCCGTCCCGTTCGACCGCGCCGTTCAGAGCATCGAGCACCAGCAAATTACCGAGGCGCTCGCGTGCATCCCGCCCGAGCAGCGCGTCCCCATCGAAATGGCCTATTTTGAGGGTCTCACCCAGCAGGAGATCTCGGAACGGCTGGACCAGCCGCTCGGGACCATCAAGACGCGAATGCGGTTGGGGATGCAGAAACTAAAGGGTTTGCTGGAAGCGCAGCGCTAGACCAATCCAATCGCGTTTCTCTTTCGTATCATTTGAAGAAAGAATCACGATGATCACTTGTGAAGAACTGGAAGACCTGATTCCTGCCTATGTCCTCGGCGCCGTGGATGAGGCGGACCGCGCGCTGGTGGAAGCGCACTTGCCCCGGTGCGCCAATTGCCGGCAACTCGTCAAAGACTATGGACCGGTCGTCGAGCTGCTGCCCTTTGCCGCGCAGCAGGTCGAACCGCGCGCGGAACTGCGCTACCGGGTTTTGGCAGGGATGACGGGCACGCTCACCGCGTCCTCAATCGCCCAGCCGGAAAGAGCCAAGACATCTGCCGGCATGCGCAGCGGGACGCCGGCCCCCTCATGGATTTCTCGCGTTGCCGATATGTTCGCGGGAGTGTTCCGGTCGCCGGCGTTTTCAGCCCTGGCGCTGGTCCTGGTGATCGCCTTTGGCATCTGGAATCTGATGCTCCAAAATCAGCTCACGCAGCAAGCGGCAGAAACGCGCCAGATGGCGGAGGAACTCGGTCGCCAGCGCAATTTCCTCACCACGCTTGCCTACAGCGATAGTGCCCCGCGCCGTTTGTGGGGGACCGAAACCGCCTCCAAGGCGGTCGGGCGGCTGTATGGCGGCCCGGATGAGTTTACGTTTGTGATGGTCACTTACGATCTGCCTAAACTGCCTGCCGGTAAAGTGTATCAACTCTGGTTGGTCGATCCGTCCGGCAATCGAGCGAGTGGAGGCACCTTCACGGTCGACGAGGAAGGGCGCGGCTGGCTTTTCTCGCGCGCCCCGCAGGGACTGGGGAATTACAAGACGATGGGAGTCACCATAGAGCCGTTCGGGGGAAGCCCCGGACCGACGGGCGCCAAGATGCTGGGTGGCAACCTGTAAGCCGGTCGCCTGCCCGGGATCCAACGAAACAGAGAGGAAATGAAATCTGCCCGACGTTTGCCGCCGGGCAGATTTTTATTTCGGAGTACCGGTCGCCGCAATGGATTTAGTCGCCGGTTTGGGCACCAGAAAGCGCGAGGTGAAGAGGGAAAGCTCAAAAAGGACGATCATCGGCACCATCACGACCATGGGGGCGACGATGGGATCGGAGACCGGAGTGATCAGTTCGGCAAAGACGAAAATGATAAAGTAGGCGATCCGGCGCTGCTTGCGCAGGAATTGGGGCGACACGAGCCCCAGCTTGATCAGGATCAGCAAGAGGATCGGCAGTTCAAACGAGATGCCGATGGCGACCAGGAAATAGACGACAAACGAGATATAACTGTCGGCACTGGGCAGGTAGTTGAGCTCGCTCCCGAACATGGCGAACAGCACGG
>JBLMXX010000202.1:0-3953 GCA_050257995.1 Acidobacteriota bacterium
GCCAGTTCCAGGTCATGCGTCGCCAATAAGCCGATTCCTTCCTTGCCCACCAATGCCCGGATAAATGCGCGACTCCCCAACAGGCGTTCCCGGTTATTCGTGCCTCGGAAAATCTCGTCAATCAGGTAGAGGAGGGGCAGCGGATCATCAGACTCGAGCGCGTTCAACAGCGCTTTGAGGCACTTGACCTCTGCGTAAAAGTATGAAAACCCATCGACGATCGAATCTGTAATGCGAATGCATGTGTGGAGGCGGAACGGGACAGATAGCCACCGCTCCGCGCAGACCGGCGCCCCAGCATATCCGAGGCACAGGTTTGTGCCTACCGTCTTGATGAATGTGCTCTTGCCCGCCATATTCGACCCCGTGATAATGGCAACTTGTCCGAGCGCATCCACGGAAAAGTCATTGCATATTCTATGATCTGCCGGAATGAGCGGATGACCCAGCCCTTCCACTAACAAAACCGGCCGGGCATTCGCCGCCAACTCTGGAAAGGTATAGCCGGGATTCAAATAAGCGAAATTGGCGAGCGCCAGGAGCGCGTCCAATTCGTAACACACGTGCACCCAACGCGGAAGCGTCTGGACGACTTGCGCCCGGTAATGATCCGCGAGAAAGGCGAATAAAAAATCCCAGGGCAGTACCAGATTCAACAAGAGACCCAGCACCGGATTCGAGCGCAACCCCACTCCCGCCGTCGCGATCTTGATCCGCCGGATTTGCGCCGAAGGTGAATGCCCCGGTTCTCGAAAAGGCGCACATAATTCGGCTAGGGCGGGATGCCCCGCATAGGAAGTGGTCTCCAGGTAATGCAGGATCGCGCGAAAGCGGTCCAGTTCGGCATCCATGCGCAGCAATGCCCTGAATACATCGCCGAGCAGCGCCTGATTGAAAAGGTAAAAAGCCGCGTAGATGGCGAGCGGAATTGCCCAAAGCGGGGGAAGACCGGCGAAGACGTTCAGTATGAAAAGAAAGAGATTCAACGCGACGAGCGCCGTTGCGATTACCAGTGCCCACCGGAATCGCCGCGATGGGAAGGCAACGGCCAGCCACTGCAAGAGATAGTCCCCTTCCAGCCTTTCTTGGAGCACCAGGCGAAAAGTGAGCCAGAACCTCTCGCGAAAACGCGTGAGGGGGACTAGTTCGCGGACGAGCCGCTGGCGCGCGTCCGTTTTCACAAGGTCGGGGGGAGCAGGCACAAGCCAATCCGCCAACCGTTGGCCTCCCTGGCGGGAAATAGTCGTATCGAGGAGTTGATGCAGGGAACGGGGACCGGTGAGATCGAGGTCGAGCGCAAGGGAACGGGTCACGTGCACGTCGACCGGTGCGGGCAGTTGCTCCCAGTGGAGATTCATCCGTGCGAGCTGATCGGATTTCAAGTTTCGCGAAATTCTAAAGATGCCAATCCAGCGCTCCACGCGGCGATGATGCCACGCGACGACCGTAAAGAGCATTAATGTGATGACAAGGATGACCCAGCCTGCGGGCTCGTTTACGCGAGTGCCGGTCCAGGAACCACCGACAATACCTATGAGGGCAATGGCAACGCGTACCCACGAAATCCGGTTGCTCAATACTTGCCAGACCTGAATTCGGCGATCCAGCCTTTCGATTTGACGCTGAAAGGCAACCTCGCGTGCGTGCCGGACGGAGTTTAAAGTCATTCGTAATCGAGGCGCCGGAACCACATTATTGACCAGTCCTCACCCTAAATTCGAACACATCCGGTCGCGCATAATGACCGGCGACGTCGAAATCGAATTTTGCCTGCACGACCTCGGCGAGGTCAAGGTCGGCAAAGAGGATGCCCTCCTGATCATACATCGGTCCCGCGATCACTTTCCCCAACGGTGATACGATCGCACTTCCTCCCCGGCACATTATGCCGGATTGGCTGCTCAATTCGGCATATCCGGGCAGATCCACCGGATACATCTCCCGGGTGACGAACTGATTACAACCGAGCACGAAACAGCGCCCCTCGCATGCAATATGAACGAGCGTTGCCTGCCACGTCTCCCGCGCATCCGCTGTCGGCGCGAGGTAAATTTCCACTCCCCGGCTGTACATCGCCATGCGCGCCAAGGGCATGTAATTCTCCCAGCAAATCAGCCCGCCCACTTTGCCAAACTCGGTTGGAACTATCGTCAGAGTTGTACCATCCCCCTCGCCCCAGATAAGCCGCTCGGCTGCCGTCGGC
The DNA here is from genome assembly GCA_050257995.1 of Acidobacteriota bacterium. GTDB lineage: Bacteria > Chloroflexota > Anaerolineae > UBA4142 > UBA4142 > JBLMXX01. The sequence continues at coordinate 2,204 of JBLMXX010000202.1, forward strand.
TTGAGCTTGCGATGTTTGCCGAGCAAGCGACCATCGGGTCCGAAATATAGAAGGGTGCAATACAGTGTCCCGCGGCTCGATTCATCTCGCTCGATCACGCCGATTGCAAGGTATGCCTCTGCCTCTCGCGCGGCTTGCCCGAGGCGCTCGACGGCAGGACCGGGTACATCCACTGCGTTCTCCCAGTATCTCTGCCATAATCGGCGCCCCTCCAGTGTCCGTTGTCCAACGCTCACCCCGAACGAGAAACCGCGTGGGTAGGCAGGGACAAACGCTTCCGGAAAGAGGATGAGGCGCGCCCCCTCTGCTGCCGCTTCAAGCGCCAGATGGACTGCCTTATCTACGGTTGCTTCGCGATCGAACAGGACGGGCGCGGCCTGCACAACGGCAACCCTGACCGAAGGGGGATGATTTCGCATTTCAAGGCTTCTCCCTAAACCCTTCTACCGATAGCGTATACTGGCTATTGCCGCACTCGGAGCGCCCTCGCATCTCCGTTACGCGGACGTAAGCCGTCGCGTCTCCAAAGTTATTCCACCACCAGATTTCGGCGACATTTCCAAAGTAATGGTCGTTGGAGGCGACCAGGTTACCGTTAAGGTACAATTCCACGTGTGGCTCGGTCGGAAAGTTCGAGGGCGAGGCGGCTTTAACGTGATAGACCCAGTTTGCCGACGCCGTGAACTTGACCCAGTCCTCGTCATCTGGAGCGCTGAAATTGTGCAGTTCGGGAGCAGTGATCGAATGCGCGAGCCAGGGGGCGTCGTCCGGCTCATAATAGTCTTCGCAGCGCAGCGGTTTGGGTGTTGCCGTGGGTAAAGATGGCGCCCCCGGAAGTGGGGAAGGTGGCGATGGAGGAGTAGAGCAGCCGGGAAAAGTGAATGAACCAATACGCGTCCTCCACATATTCCCTGTCACGGCATAATATTCGTTGGTATACCAAAAAGTGCAATCATCCACCGGATCGATGGTCATCGCCGAATAATCCCCCCAGCGCGCAAACCCACCGTTTTGCGAGCCAGTCCCATCGATGAGTGAAGTCTCTCCGAGTGTCAGAGTGTTCAGCGGATCGCTAGCCCTCCGACCTGCATATCGAATCGCTGGATACATCCGCGCGCTGGAGACGCTGTAGCCGACAGCCATATTCCCCTGCCGGTCTACCGCGAGACTCCCCATCCAGCGATAATTGGAATCCGGCTGAAAAGTGCTCTGCTGGTAGACCACCGGTGAACCATTCGGATTGCGAATTTCGTACCAGCGAACGCTGGTAGGGACGTCGACCGCGCTGCTGTTCACAATCGTGTGGTTTGCCCAGAGCGACTCCGATCCGCCGATATTTCGATATTGAAGCTGCATCATCAAGCGGTCTCCCAGCGCGTCCACCCTTTCAGTAGAGTTCAACTGCGGCACGCAATTCAGGTTGACGGCGGCATTGCACGGCATGATGAAATTGGCGACAGTGAGATTAGTGGGTCCGGTTAGAGTAGACTGGGTTGGATTCACCCAATCGACGTGGAATTTCCAGATATGAAACAAGTTTGGAGCGTCAATTGAAGCTAAAAAATTGGGAGAGCCGGTGGGAGGAAGGGTGCCGCGCAAGTTCGCGGGCAAGAGGGTAGAATAACAAAGGTTGCCGCAAGGGAGATTGAAAAAGACCGGGTTGAATGGCGCTCCGTTGAGCATCGCCTGCCGATTGAGCGACCATGCTCGCGCGCTAACTTGTTGGTTCGTAGACAGGTCAAACATGTTA
>JBLMXX010000203.1:0-2745 GCA_050257995.1 Acidobacteriota bacterium
AGTATCTCCTCGAGCGCCGCCTCTTCCGCCGGCGGTCGACCGGCGCGGTCATCGACTACGACAGGAAGGATGGCCCGGGTGGCGGGCCCGGCCACCCCGCGTGGACCCGCTTTGCGTTCCCGACGTGGTGGCACTACGACGTGCTGCGGGGACTCGAGTACCTGCGCCGCGCCGGCGTCGCGCCCGACGAGCGCGTGGCCGAGGCGATTGACTTGGTCGCGTCCAAGCGCGACGGCGACGGACGGTGGCCGCTCGAGGTCCGGTACCCGGGCGCGATGCCGGTCGAGATCGACGAGGGCGAGGGCCGGCCAAGCCGGTGGAACACACTCCGCGCCTTACGAGTGTTGGACTGGTATTCAGCACGAGACTAACGCAGATGTCTCTGTAAGGGGCCGTCGTTCTTGTTTGTACGTATCCGTTTTTTTTCGCGAGGTCCTGAATGCAGGAATCACCGGAACTGCGCCAGGAAAGGGACCTGGCTCGCCGGAACTGGATTGGCTGCCTTCTCACGTTCGCCGCGGCGGCAATCGTTATCGTCCTCGTCACGGCCCTCCCCCTTGGTATCTTTAGAGCACAATCACAACCGGTTTGGGTTCTTTTGCTTTTCGCGCTCGGCGGGCTTGTCCTCACGCTGGTGTTTGGAATCGGCGGCATGGTGTTGATCCTGCGCATTGCCTCTTGGTCTATGGAGGGAGCACGGCAGCGGCAGCGGCGCGGCGACCAAGTTCTCCAACACACGCTGCCAGGTTTAGCGCCCGCCGCGGATCGGACGGGAAGCAAGTTTTCCGCACGAGAACTGGGCAGGCAACTTTTCCTGCTCTTCTCGTTCGTCGTCGGAATCAGCCTCACCTATTTTGTCGTAAACCGGGTGCTCGAGCGGATGGTACCCGGCGCGCCCCGCATCACCAGCTTCGTCCTCACGTTCGCGTTGGGCGCGCTCGTGCTGATACTGGCGCCGTCGCTGTTGCATCCAAGACCGCCGGCGGTCGACAAGCAACGTGAACCGCGGCAGAGTCGACGGTTTATCGCCGGAATTCTCTATATCCTCGTGGTTATCCTCCCCACGTTCGGGGTCATTCCGCTGATCGGCACCTTGACCCTTCCGGTACTGGTCATGCCGGTGGTCGCGCTCGGAATGTGCGTCACGGCGTTTATGGCGGCAAACGCGGTCTACGCGCTGGCGCCGATATTCTGGATCCAGTCGGCGCTCCAGCAGTGCGATTATGACCGTGCCCTCGCGCGTGCCCGGCGCGCCGCCGATTATTCATTCATGCCCGGGTTCTACCGGAACATGGCAGGCGTCATCCTGTTGTGGGCGGGACGCTACGAAGAGGCGCGGGAGATGTTCCAGCAGAGCATCGGCGAAACGCGCCAAGAAGGCATGGGCGCGGGGAGCGCGGCACTGGAAAATATCGGCTGCGCGTTGGCGTGGCAGGGCCAGTACGCCGAGGCGATCAAGATGTTCGAAGGCTCGATCGCGATTTCACAGGACCAGGTGATGGTCTATAGCGATCTTGCCGAAACGCTTCTGCGACAGGGAACTGAACTGCCGCGCGCGCTGGAACTGACCGACCGCGCGGTCAAGCACCAGCAGCAGGCATCGTTCGAATCACGGTTGCTGGCGAGACATCAAGCCGGTCAGGTCCTGGCGACGCGCGCGTGGGCGCTGGCCGCGTCCGGGCGGCGCGCGGAGGCGCTGGAAACCCTGGCGCGGGCGTTCGCCGAGGCGGACAAGAGTTTCAAGCCGGTGCTGGCAGGAGTGTACTGGCGCGCCGGGCAAGGGATGCTTGCGCTCGGCGAGCGGCGACGGGCAGAGGAGCATTTCGCCGAAGGTAAGCGGATCGATCCGCTTGGGCACTATGGGCGAGCATGCGCCGAGGCACTGCTGGAAAAGTAACCGCCGCGAAATAAAAGGAGAATAAGGAGCGTGAGATGGACCGGCGGATTCCAATGGTCAAGTATAAGAGCCTCGGCTCGCGCCGCTAATTCCGAAATGAACATTGACATCCCCTCTGTATGAGGTGTATAATTATGGCGTAGGTGGCAGTTGACCACCCAGTGGTGAGGGGTGCTCCCCGCAGACTAACGTCGGCAAACCGGCGAGCCTGCGCGGGGCTTTTTTGTTTTCCCCAAGGAGGCGCAGCGATGCGCACCTCCTCCTGCAGTTTCGCCGACTCTCTGCAACAGATTTTAAGCACCTGTCGTTTTCGCGCGCCTGCGCGTGGCGGCAGGTGTTTTCCTTTCGGGTCCCCAAATGGTGCGGAGGAATAGTATGGCATCGAAGACGGTTGATCAAAAGGCGGTTCAAACATTGCCCCCCTATTTATGGATCCGTTTGATCATAACGTATCTGCTCATTCCACTGATCCTATTGGTCACTGGAGGGGATCTCGGTTGGTGGCAGGCGTGGGTCTTTTCAATGCTGATAGTTGCAGCCGGCATCGCGGGGCGCATGTGGGCAGAACGGCGGCATCCGGGGCTGCTGGCAGAACGCGAAAGAACCAGATTTGAAAGGACTTCGGATGTCAAGTCATGGGATAAAGTACTGGCCCCCCTGATGGGGGTGAGTATATCCTTCCTTCTGGTCATTGTGGCGGGGCTGGATCATCGCTTTGAATGGTCTCCCGTGTTCCCGACATGGCTCAACCTCCTCGGTTTCATCTTGATCGCGATTGGATACGCCTTCGCCGTTTGGGCTTTGGTGGAGAACCGCTTTTTCTCCAGCATGGTGCGGATTCAGACGGA
>JBLMXX010000204.1:0-9095 GCA_050257995.1 Acidobacteriota bacterium
TGCATCGGCGTGCGGACAGGGTCGCGGCCCAAGAGATGGGCAATATCAGGCTGCCGGAGTGCGACCGGGTCTTGAACATATTCTGGAGGAATGGCGCCATTCTCCATCCCTAATTCTTCACCGTAGTATGTCGTCGGCGTGCCGCGCAAGGTAAACAATAGCATATTCGCGATGCGCGCCTGCTCCGCCCCCACCCGCGTCGCAACACGCGCCCGGTCGTGATTCCCCAATACCCAATTGCCCCATGCGCCGTGCGGCAGAACGGCCTCATAGTACTCGACCAATTGACGCACCGCTCGCGCGTTCCAGTCCACCGTGATTAGATGGAAATTGAATGGCAGATGACATTCGTCGAGATGTGCGCCATAGTACTTGGCAAGTTCAGGGACTGCAACATACGTTTCGCCCAGAAGTAGTCGGTCGGGATAGCGGTCGAGATACCTGCGCAATGCCTTGATGATCTCGTGTACGTCGGACACGTTCTTGATGTAAATGTCGAGCAGCGATTCGTATGGATCAATTCCGTCCCAGTGCGGATTCGGCGGTTGGTCGCGAAATTGAGCATCCTTGATCAGCCGCGTAATCACGTCTACCCGGAAGCCATCCACGCCACAGTCAAGCCAGAAACGCATCACCTCCAGCATTGCTGTCAGCACCTGCGGGTTGCGGTAGTTTAGATCGGGCTGTTGCTTTACAAACGAGTGCAAATAATACTGGCGCGTTTGCGGGTCATATTCCCAGGCACTGCCCCCGAAGACACTGAGCCAATTATTCGGAGCGCGACCATCGGGGGCCGGGTCATGCCAGATGTACCAATCGCGCTTTACGCTATCTCTGTTGCTTTTGCTCTCTTTGAACCAGGGGTGCTCGTCCGAGGTGTGGTTTGGAACAAGATCGAGGACCACTTTCAAGCCGCGGGCGTGCGCCTGGTGCAAAAGCTGGTCGAAATCGGCCAGTGTGCCGAACATCGGATGAATACCGACGTAATCAGACACATCATATCCAAAATCCACCATCGGCGATGGATAGATCGGAGAGAGCCAAATAGTACTCACGCCGAGACTTGCAATGTAATCAAGACGCCGAATGATCCCGGGTAAATCCCCAATACCATCGCCGTTGCTGTCTTGAAACGAGCGCGGATAGACTTGATAGATAATACCTGTCTTCCACCATTGTAAAGTCGAGGTCATAAGGAGATTATACCGCGAATGGCTGCAAGACGAAACGGGCTGACCCGATTGAAAATAGACCAACTTGGTTTCTTTGTCTTTGCAGTACAAGATGATATACTGGGTCTACTATTTTCCGGCTTTATCCCCATAAATCGAAAACCTGAGCGGAGCCCTATGCTTTTCGACCTACCGCTTGAACAACTCAAGACATACTTGCCGCCGCTCGAAGAGCCGACGGATTTCGACGCCTTTTGGACTCTGACACTGGCAGAGGCAAACCGATTTCGGCTCTCGCCCACTTTTGAAGCCGTGGACTATTACTTGCGCGCCCTGGAAACTTTTGACGTTACGTTCAATGGGTACAACGGACAGCCTATCAAAGGGTGGCTGATCTTACCGCGGCAGAGAGAGAGTGCCCTGCCTTGCATCCTCGAGTTCATCGGCTATGGCGGAGGGCGCGGCTTTCCATTGGACTGGCTCGCATGGGCAAGTGCCGGGTTTGCGCACTTTGTGATGCACACGCGCGGCCAGGGGAGCGCTTGGCGGCAAGGAGATACGCCCGATATCCAAACTGAAGGGTCCAATGCTCATTATCCCGGGTTTATGACCCTGGGTGTGTTGGACCCCAAGACCTACTACTACCGGCGCGTATTTACGGACGCGGCACGCGCCGTGCATGCTGCGCGCAGCCACCCGGCGGTTGACTCACGCCATATCGCGGTGACGGGAGGCAGTCAGGGCGGCGGAATTGCACTTGCGGTCAGCGCGCTCGTTCCGGATATCCAGATCACAATGCCCGACGTGCCATTCCTTTGCCACTTTCGGCGTGCCACCGAGTTGGTGAACACGCCGCCATATAACGAAATCGCCCGGTACTGCAAAACGCATCGCGACAAGGTCGAGACGGTCTTTAGGACACTCTCCTATTTCGACGGAGTCAACTTTGCAGTTCGCGCTCGCGCCCAGGCATTCTTTTCGACGGCGCTGATGGACGATACCTGCCCGCCCTCAACCGTCTTTGCAGCATATAATCATTATGCCGGACCAAAGCAAATTCAGATCTGGCCCTATAATCAACACGAAGGAGGTGGAACTTACCAGATGCTGGACAAACTAAAATTCCTCTCCACGTTCTGGCAAGTCTAGAGTCAAAATATCACCCTTTCATCATGGCAGACAATCCACCCCTCGTGCCCCGCAATAGTTCATCATTGACACGCGCCGCAAGCCACGTATAATGCACGGAGGATGAGTGCATCAACGAAGATGACGGATTTCCCCGCGCCGGTCCCGCTGCGCGCCTCTGGCACAGGGCAGATTTTGCTGCGCTGCTTGGGTTATCTGCGGTCCTACCGCACCCCGACCGCCGGCGCTTATCTCGCACTCGTGGGCATTAACGCACTTGCGCTGACCATTCCTCAATTCATTCGTTGGATTGTCGACCGTGGCATCGGGGCTCACGATTTGCCCCTCCTCTTCTGGTCTGTCCTCGCATTACTCGGCTTGACGCTTGCCAAAGGCGCGCTTACTTTTTTCCAGGGCAAGTGGACCGAGACGGCGTCCCAGGGCGTGGCGTACGACCTCCGTAATGCCATGTACCGCAAGCTTGCCGCACTTTCCTTCTCTTATCACGACCGGACCGAAACCGGACAGATTCTCTCGCGCGCGGTGCAGGATGTGGAACGTATCCGTTTTGTAACCGGGCGCGCGTTTCTCCGTCTCGTCGACGGTACAGTCCTATTGCTGGGGACAACCGTGATCCTGGTCTGGACGAATTCCAGTCTGGCGCTGCTCGCGCTCTGTACGGTCCCTCTCCTCGCCTACCGCACCTTTTACCTCGCCCGTCGCCTGCGCCCCCTATCCCTCGCGATTCAACAGCAGCTGGCAGTGCTGACCACGCGGCTGGAACAGAACCTGCGCGGTGCCCGCATCGTCAAGGCCTTTGCCCAGGAAGACGCGGAGATCGACCACTTTGATCGAGAGAATGGGCGCTGGTTTGCTCTCTCAGTAAGTTCCTCCCGTTTGCAGGCTGTCAACGTGCCGCTCATCGATCTGATCGCGAACATGAGCACGGTCCTTATTATATGGTATGGGGGGCAACTCGCCATCTCTCACCAACTCACACTAGGAGAACTCGTTTCCTTTTCGACCTATTTAGCGCAACTCGTCCAGCCGGTGCGTCGCCTGGGTCAAATCATTCCCGCACTCGCACTGGCCGCCGCCGCTGGTGAACGGGTCTTTGAGATCCTCGATGAAAAATCCCAGGTGCAGGACGCTCCCGATGCACGTCCCCTTCCTACGCCCTGTGGCCACGTGCGCTTTGAGCATGTCTCCTTTGCCTACTTTCGCCGCCATCGCATTCTTTCCGACATCACTTTCGAGGCCCAGCCGGGTCAGGTAATCGCGCTGCTGGGCACCACCGGATCGGGCAAGTCCACCATCATCAATCTCATCCCGCGCTTTTACGATCCAACCGAAGGAAGGATTACGATTGACGGTGAGGACATTCGCCGCGTAACCTTGAATTCGCTGCGCGATCACATCGGCATTGTCCTACAAGAAACTACGCTGTTTGCAACCACTTTGCGTGAGAATATCGCCTTCGGACGCCCGGATGCAACGGAGGAAGAGATAATCCGAGCCGCCGTAGCAGCCCAAGCACATTCGTTCATCCTGGAGACGCCGAATGGATACGATACTCTTGTCGGGGAGCGCGGTATTACACTTTCAGGCGGACAGAGGCAGAGGGTTGCCATCGCCCGCGCCCTTCTCAAAGATCCGCGCATCATGATACTGGACGATGCCACATCAAGCGTCGATTCAGAGACCGAGAGGCAGATCCAGATCGCCCTCCAGCGCCTGATGCGTGGGCGGACGTCTTTTGTAATTGCACAGCGGCTAGGTACTTTGCGCATGGCGGACCTCATCCTGGTCCTGGATAAAGGACGCATCGCCGCTCGCGGCACGCACGACGAACTCATGCGCACCTCGGGTCTGTATGCGGACATTTATCACCATCAGCTGCGACCACAGGGAACGGGAGACTCGCCATGAGCATTTCCATTGGTGCTTCCAGTTCTGGGATGGGACCTCGCGGGGCAATTGAGCGATTTGGCGAAGATGCAGAAACACACGTCCTGGATCGACGGGTCCTTGCACGATTGTTACAGTATTTGCGCCCATATGCTCGCCGGATGCTAGCCGCGGCGACGTTGATGCTCTTATCTTCTGCGCTGACGCTTGCCGCGCCATACCTCATCAAGGTGGCGATCGATCAATACATCACGGCAAACGACGTAAGCGGGCTCGATCGGCTTGCCCTACTGCTTGCCGTCGTTTTTGCGGGTCTCTACGTGACGGATGCGGGACAACAATATCTACTTTCCTGGGTTGGCCAGAAGGTGCTCCAAAACCTGCGCGCCCAATTGTTCCGTCATCTGCAAGAGTTATCACTCGGCTATCACGACACTCACATTGTCGGGGTTACCATCTCCCGCGTTATTAATGACGTCGCAGTGATCAATGATCTGCTATCGCAGGGGCTCGTAACTCTTATAGAGGATACTGTGGTACTGGTCGGAATCGTGGTCGTTATGCTCTCGATGAACGCGCCGCTAGCGCTCGTCACTTTCGGTGTTTTGCCGCTCATGGCTTTCGCGACAGCGTTGTTCACCCGGCATGCGCAGGTCGCGTTTCGCGACACACGGGCGCGCATCGCCGCTGTCGTCGGCGACCTAGCCGAGAATATTTCCGGTATACGCGTGATCCAGGCGTTCGCGCAAGAGAACACGACCCTTGACCGGTTTGTCGAGGTGAATCGCGCCAACCGCGATGCCAATATCGCCGCGATGACGCTCTCCTTCATCTTTCTACCGGGCGTGGAATTTCTTGGCATGCTCGCAACCGGCACAGTCCTTTTATTCGGTGGCTGGTCGGTCAGTAATGGGCAATTGACGCTTGGCGTGGTGGTGGCATTCCTGGCGTATGTAACGCGTTTTTTTCAACCGATTCAGGAATTGAGCCAACTCTACACCACCATGCAGTCCGCAATGGCAGGTGGCGAACGCGTTCTTGATCTCCTGGACACCCCACCTCAGGTCCAGGATGCGCCAGGCGCTCGCGAGATGCCATGCATCGAGGGGCGCATTGAGTTCTCAAATGTGTGCTTTGCGTATCGAGGCGAGGAGCCGGTCCTACATGATATCAACCTAATCATCGCACCGGGCGAAACGGTAGCGCTGGTGGGACCAACTGGCGCGGGCAAGACCTCACTCGCGAACTTGGTCGCGCGTCTCTACGAGGTAACAGATGGAGCCGTACGAATTGATGGCATCGACGTGCGCGAGGTTGCCCAGCGTTCGCTTCGGCGCCAAATGGGATTGGTGCCGCAGGACCCTTTTCTCTTTACCGGCACAATTGCCGACAATATTCGATTTGGGCATCCCGAGGTACCCGACACCGTTGTACAAGACGCGGCGCGTCTCGCAAACGCCCACGAATTTATTGCTGCACTGCCAGACCAATACGCCACAATAATTCAGGAAGGCGGCGTCAACCTGTCGATCGGCCAACGTCAGCTTGTATGCATCGCGCGCGCGGTCCTCGCAGACCCGCGCATTCTAATTCTGGACGAAGCAACCGCCAGCGTAGATACGATGACAGAGATCCTGATCCAGGTAGCATTAGAGAGGCTATTAAGCGCTCGCACTTCTATCGTCATCGCGCACCGGCTGAGCACAATTCGCCACGCAAACTTGATCGTCGTGATCGATGGGGGAAGAATTGTGGAACGAGGACGGCATGAGGAACTACTTGCACACGGTGGACTGTATCGCCAACTATACGAGCAACAGTTTGTGGATTCATCTCCTTCAAATGACAATAAATAGACACACCGTCATTATGTAAATCCACCCAATTGAATGTACACAAGGTAATATGTACTATTGTATTTTTCGCGGTTTTTCTTTACAATACGGTTAGGGAGACCGTTGGATGCAACGAGGCATTGCCTCAATTGAAAGGAGGTGAGAAGGGATGTATCTTCCAAGAGAAGAAGGGCAGGGCTTGGTTGAGTACGCGTTGATCCTAGTATTGGTTGCACTAGTCGTGATTGCGATCCTAGCACTTATAGGTCCGCAAGTCGCGAACGTGTTCAGCAAGGTCACGAACCAGCTAGGAGCCAGCTAAGTTATCCGTCTCAACAAATTTGCCTGTACTGGGCCCTATCCAGCATAGGGTCCACGCCAAAATCAATCTGCGCGATCTTGTTATTTAATTATTCCGTACATATTTGTTTAAAGCGGAAGAGCCAGCAAAACCTGGCTCTTTCTTTCTTTGAAACGATTGGCTGGCGATCACGCTCAACGACGATCACATCAGTATAGGCCTGTGAGACGTTTTCAGTTTGGATTGAGTGGAACAGAATAGAATGCTATAATCTAGTAAACCCATTTTGAGGCATATGCGTGTTCATCCACTCTGGAAAGCGACCTCTCCTCGCCTGTTCTACCGTGACGATAGCCGTCCTCCTCGCAGGAATTGCCGTCCTTCACTTCCATTTCAACATGCTCGATATCTCGCTATCTTCAAACGGCATCTCAACTGAACCGCCCGCGATTAAACAGCCCGAGGTTCATCAGATGCTAGCAACTCCCATCATTGTCGAATCCACCCCCGAAAACTCCACACCTACTCTGCCGCGTTCGACTCCTAGTATAGCGCAGAAGACTGAACCCACTCCAACTCCTGACCGGGTAATCACGGTGAATTTGTCAGCGGACCCTCTGGTGCCGACACCCGAGCGCGACCCCGATCAGGTACCCATTTATGCTGCGTTTGATTTCCTCCGCGGCTATCTCACCAACCAAACACATCCGATCATCCTCGACGGCAAACCCTGGGAAAACAGCACATTGAATTGGGAGCAGTATCAGCAAGAACTGGGGGGCGTGACGTACTGGGACTTTAACAGCGAGCCGGAAAACTGGGACTCGCCGTCTTACCTGTGGCAGGACGATAGCGGTGCTTGGCGCCCATACGAAAAACAAGTGGTCCGCACTCCCAACGGGCAAGAAACAATCGGATACGTAATACTGGACCGACAGGGTCCCGGCGTGATGGACAAGATCTGGTTTGCGGAAGACGCCGTGTGGATGCTGACGACCGAGCAATCGCGCAAGGATGTTGGCCCCATTGCCAGCATGGACGAATTCCTCGAGTGGGGCAACCTTGAGAAACTGGGGAACCTGCGCGTCCAGGTGGACGACCGCGTTGCTTACGACGGACCGGTCAAGGATTGGCTTTCAGGCAGAGCATGGGGTTTGACCCCGGACCTGGCGCGCATCCTCACGTGGCGGCACCGCGAGTACGGATCAAGCGGGAGTATTCTGCCAGTGCTCTACCAGAAGACCCTGCGCTTGACGCTGTATGGAGGCAGTAAGAAACCCAAATGGTTCTTGGCCACCGGCATACGGTTTGCCGCTAGTGTACGCGTTAAATCTTACCGCGGAAGCGGAGACTTGCCGATCCCGGAGATGGCGACGCTGGTACATAACGTGCTCCGTCCAGATGAGTATATCCACTCACTTTCGAATGTTCGTGCGTTCGATTTGAGCGTCCAGCCCCGGAGCGGATCCCGGCTACAATTCAACGGGCAGGGGACGCTCAATGCCCTGGAGTTGCGTATCGGGAAAAAGGAAGATCCTCGACAGTTGTGGTTGCGTATCCTATATGGTGAGCAGATGGCGATAAATCTGCCATTGATCGCATTCTTTTCCGATCAAAAGCAACTGGTCCTTCATCGCTCGACCCCGCTCGGTGTCGTCGAAGACGGTGAGACGTATGTCTTTTACTGCAATCTTCCTATGCCCTTTCAGAACGGTATGACATTAGAACTGGCGACCAACGGTTCCGACTCTATTCCCGTATCGATAAGCGTGGCTACGTCACGCGAGGCGGCAAATACTCAACTATGGGTGCGGTACGTAGAGCCGGAAAAGACAACTATGTATGGACCGGATTTCAGGGTTCAGATCACGGGAGACGGCAAACTGATGGGTCTGGTCCTCCAATCGGATGATCAAGAATTGGACCGCATTCCCAAAGTCTATGCTGCGGGATCGACAACCGTGGAGGACCCCGTCAAGCGAACATGGCCCATGGGCTATTTGGAAGGTAACCTGACGCTTACTGATGGCGACGGCAACAGCCGCGTGTTTGGCGGGCAGGAAGATTGGGCCGACGCCGGTTTTTATTTCAATCGCGGTTATACCGATCCACCCGGAGGGTCGAACCGACCCTTTGGAGGCATTCTAAGATACAAGGATGGCAAAGACGGATACGCGACCCTCTTTCGATATTTTAGCGATATGTCTGCCTTCCGGTTCAAGGAGGGTTTAACCCTTGCGTTCGGTCACGGGACATGGAAAAACAACTTTCCGGTCCACTATGGTACGACGGTGTATTATTATCGCCAAGTCGGAAAGTAGGCGCGAAGCATTGGCACCTGGCCTATGCGCACATGTACGACAATGTCTCTTTCGACCTAAAGACACTGCAATTTGAGTAGAGGAACGTCTAAGCCACGCCTCGGAACTATTGCATTCCTTTGGTCAACCCGCCTGGCTGGCAGGTGCGGCAAAAATTGGTGATTCGCTGGTTGGCGCCGACGAGTGATATGGGTGTCCCACAGCGCGGGCATGGTTCGCCCGTTTTCATATGGACCATCAGGAAATCGCGCGGCTTGACGTGGATCGCATCGCCCATTTCCCGGCGGACCTGCTCGATAGCATGGAGCAAAGTGGCTTGCATTGCTCGATAAAGATGGTCCGTTTCCTCCAATGTCAACTGCGTGCGCTTGCGGTATGGATAGATCCGCGCGGCCCACAGAATTTCGTCGGCGTAGGCATTCCCGATTCC
>JBLMXX010000205.1:0-2843 GCA_050257995.1 Acidobacteriota bacterium
CCGCGGCCGTAAAGGTTCTCATTTTCTTGCCGGACGTCAATATAGCCATGAAAAGTATCGATGTGCCCAAGCAGGACCACGTCGCGGGTTCCGCTCCCCAGAATTCCGACGGCATTACCGGCATCATCGATAAAGGCGTGAAAGCCTAGCGCCTCCATCTGCGCGACGAGATATTCCACAGCCCCGCGTTCCTGCTGGGAGGGACTGTAAATCTCGACCAAGCCTTTGATCAGTTCTACCGGATTCATCGGCGTGGGCTCTAAATGGTTCGAAAATTGCGTTCCGTCATTACCGTAGACAATCGTATTGGTACTCTCAGTCGGCTTTGGACGAGTTGAGCACCGCCTCGATCTGATCGACGACGATGTCAAGATCGGACTTCTCAATCACCAGCGGCGGTAGCAGTCGCAGGACATTCAATCCTGCCGGAAGCGCCAGGACGCCCCGGTCCATGAGCGCATGCAAATACGGCGTCACCTTTTGCTTTAGCTCGACCCCTATGATCAACCCCATCCCACGGACCTCTCGGATCATGGGGGACTCTATCCTCTGCAGACGACCCATCGTGTACGCGCCTAGTTCCGCCGCGCGGGCAGGCAAATCCTCTTTTTCGATGTAAGCAATTGCCGACAGGCTTGCCGCGCATGCGAGTGGGTTTCCGCCAAAGGTCGAGCCATGTATCATCGGCTCCAGTTTTTTGACGCGCTCGCCAATGAGCACCGCGCCCATTGGTAGCCCGCCGGCAATGGACTTGGCAAGCACGACGAGGTCCCCTTCCAGTCCAAAGTGCTCGCTGGCGAACATCTTGCCGGTGCGCCCAAAACCGGTTTGGACTTCATCCACGATCAACAGCGCGCCACGCTCCCGGCAGATGGATTGGAGATCCACCAGGAACTCGCGCGACGCCGGGCGCACGCCCCCCTCCCCCTGGACGATTTCGACAATCACGCCTGCTGTCCTGTCTGAAATGGCTTCGCGCGCCTTTTCCAGGTTATCGAAGGGGATATGGGAAAAATCCGGCACCAGCGGAACGAATGGCTCACGGTACTTTGGCTCCCAGGTGGCGCTGAGCGCGCCCATCGTGCGACCATGGAACCCGCGCATCATTGCCACAATGCCGGTACGCCCCGTACTATATCGCGCGAATTTGATCGCCGCCTCAATTGCCTCAGTCCCCGAGTTACAAAGAAAAACACGGTCCGCGTGGTTCGGCGAGATGGAAACGAGTTTTTCTTGCAAGGCCGCTCGTTGATCGTTAGAGAAGATTTCGGTGAGCGAAATGAGCGTGCGCGCCTGTTCTGCAATCGCCTGCGCCACCGCCGGGTTGGCATGCCCGACGTTAGCCGCGCCCTGCCCGCCCACGCAATCGATGTATTCTTTTCCCGCATCGTCCCAGAGGTGAGCTCCCTGCCCGCGCACAATGGCGATCCCGCGCTTGCCGTATACCCCTGACGTGTGCCGCAATTCCGTTTCGGAAATTGTCACGGATGCTCCTATCATGCTTTGGACTCTGCCCAATGACCTCAGCGAGTGGCGACCAAGAGGATTCCGGCTGCCGCCAGCAGGAATCCAATCACATACTGCCAATTGAGGCTCTCGCGAAAAACGACAATGCCCAGTGTTGCCGTCAGTACGATTCCGCCCATTCGAACAATCGGCGCGCCGATAGAGAGATTGACCCCGCTGGAAAAGAGAAGAAATAAAAGGCCTGTAAAAAGGCTAAACGCGACGCCCGTCGCAATCGACCACAGCACGCCGTCGCGGGTGACCTGAAGACCCCCGTTCGCATTCGTCCACAACGTCCAGACGAGCGGAATGGCAATGGTGGTTACGGCGTAAATCAATGTGCCGAGACTCGCACTGATCTTGCCGGCAGATTGCTTGATCGAAAGGTCAGCCAGCGCAATAATCCCCATCGCCAAGAGGACCAAGACAATCGTCGTCGTGGACAAGTTGGGCCTCCTCATCATCACCCCGCTCAATCGATGATCGTGCCTTTTCCTTCCAATGCCCGGTGAATCGGGTCAGACGTGCGACCATCTGCAAAAATAACCTGGCGTACCCCGAGCGCCAGTGCTTCCGTCGCGCCAAGGACTTTTTTCTTCATCCGTCCCTCGGCGAAATCGATCGCTTGCTCTACCCGGTGCCGGTCAATGTGGGGGATGAGGCTCGCTTCGTCCGGGAACTGGCGCAACAGTCCCGGCACATTCGTGAGGATCACCAACTGGTCGGCGCCCAGGGCTCCGGCAATCATCGCCGCCGCCCGGTCGCCATCAACGTTAACAGCATCGCCCTGGTAACTGATGGCAAGCGGCGCAATCACCGGCGTATAGCCTGCCCCGAGCAGCGAGCGCAATAAATCGGCATTCACCTTTTCGACCCTGCCCGTGTAATCATCCCGCAGGATCCGCTGGCGACCATTCTCGACGATGCGGATGGCATCCTTGCGGGTGCCTTCCAGCAAGCGCCCGTCCACCCCTGACAATCCGATGGCGTTGACTCCCAGCTTCTGCAGACGCTCAACCAGGAACGTATTGATCTTGCCGCAGGCAGCCATCACGTAGATTTCGAGTGTTTCCCGGTCAGTATAACGAGACGTAAACCCTTGCGGCGAGGTGACATGCTTGGCAGGATGACCCAATCGATCGCCCAGTTCGTTGGCATCATTCCCTGCGCCGTGCATCAGAACAATCGGCTTTCCTTCTTTGGAAAACGCCGCAATATCTGCACAAACCGCGTCGAGGTCAATCCCACGTGAACCGCCGATCTTGACAATCGTCACATTTGTCATTTCAGATTTCAGATATTAGATTTTGGGGGTTGTGGATCGCTGTTTCATTTTC
>JBLMXX010000206.1:0-6174 GCA_050257995.1 Acidobacteriota bacterium
CGAACTTGACGATCAATTCGTCAATATGTGGCTTTTGAATAATCAGCGGAGGGACAAAGCGCACCACGCGCTCGCGCGCCTGGATCAGGAGCAGTCCGTGCCCATACCCCTTCTCCCTGACCTTCCCGGCGTCAATGTCCAATTCCATGCCGATCATCAGCCCGCGCCCGCGCACCTGCTTGATGTGCGGCGAATTGATTTCGCTGACCCGTTCCATGAGATAATTCCCGTTTTCATGGACCGCGGCGAGGAATTCCGGATCGCTCACCCGCTCGAGGACCTTGAGCGCGACGGAAGTGATCATCGGGCCGCCGCCGAAGGTAGTCCCATGCTCGCCGCTGTGTAGCGTGCTGGAAACGGCTTCGGTCACCAGTGCTGCTCCGATCGGCAGACCGCCCGCGAGTGGCTTGGCGAGTGCCATCATGTCAGGCTTGACGCCGGCATACTCATGCGCCCACAACTTGCCCGTGCGACCGAGTCCGCACTGGATTTCGTCCAAGATGAGGAGCGCGCCGCGCTCATCGCAGATCCGGCGCAAGCCGCGCAAGAATGCGTCTGTCGCGGGATACACTCCCCCTTCTCCTTGGATCGGCTCGACCACGACAGCAGCGGTTTCCGTCGTGATGGCGGCACGAGCGGAATCGAGATTGTTGAATTCGGCAAAGGTCACGCCGGGCATGAGCGGGCGAAATGGGGCTTGATACTTTTCCGAGTCGGTCAGCGCGAGACTGCCCATTGTCCGCCCGTGAAAACTGCCGCGAAAGGCGACGAACCCTTTGCGGTTGGTGTGTCCATGCTCATGATGATATTTGCGCGCGAACTTGAGTGTGGCTTCAATCGCCTCCGTGCCGGTGTTGGCAAAGAACACGCGGTCGGCAAAGGATTTCTCGACCAGTGCCTTGGCAAGTTCGACTTGTGAAGCCGTGTAGAACAGGTTGGAGGTGTGAATCAGTCCGGTTGCCGCTTCCTGGACGGCGGCGACCAGCATCGGGTCGTTGTACCCGAGCGCATTCACGGCAATACCGGCTGCCATGTCCAGATAACGCTTACCCTGCGCGTCATAGAGATAGACGCCCTCGCCGCGCGTCAGAACGAAAGGCGGCCGCGCATAGGTGGGAACAAGATAATTCTTCTCCGCGTCCATGATGGCTTGTGGGTCCATTGGTCCTCCAAGGGATTTAGGATCTATCATTTAGGATTGCAGATTTTAGAGCGCTATTCTGAAATGACCATAGTTCCGCGGCCGGAAGCCAGTCCTGCCAGGTCTGTGATCCGTGCGGCACGCGCTCCCCCTTTGACGGCGTCGAGGGCGGCGCGGACTTTGGGGACCATCCCGCCGCGGATCACCTGCGATTTGATCAATTTCCCCGCCTCCTGCGCCGTCAAAAACGGCACAACCTGTTCGTCCGCGATTACTCCTGCCACATTCGTGACAAAGACAACGGCGTCCGCCTGCAGGGCGCACGCCAGCGCGCACGCCACCGAATCGGCATTCACATTATAAATGCCGTCCTCGCCCAGCGATATCGGGGAGATGACGGGCACGATCTTTTGTCCGACCATATCCTGCAAGATTCCGCCTTTCACGCCGATGATGCGCCCGACCCGCCCCAGGTCACCCGCCGGGTGCTGCATTTTTTCAACGCGAACGAGGCCGCGATCCACGCCGCTCAGTCCGATCGCCTCGACTCCCGCACGCATGAACGCGGCGACGATGCGTTTGTTGACGCTCCCACTCAAGACCATCTCGGCGATGGCGAGTGAGGCTTCGTCCGTAACTCGAAAGCCGTCGACGAAATGCGGGGTGAGACCGAACTTGATCTGCAAGTCCGCAATCTCCTTGCCGCCGCCGTGGACGATCACGGGCGTTTCCTCCAGCCCTGCCACTGCCTGCGCGAACCCGTGCAGGAAATTGGCATCGTCTATTTCGTTCCCGCCTACTTTCAAGACCAGCATCTTTTCCATCCCGCTTTCAGATTCGCTGCCTGTCCTCTAAAGCAGACCGGTTGTCTCGGAACATCCAAACAGCAAATTCATATTTTGCACGGCTTGACCCGAGGCGCCCTTGACGAGGTTGTCGATGCTAGCACATACGATCGCCTGTCCCACATCCGGGACGGGATGGAGCGATATTCCACAGTAGTTAGTATACACTGTGTGTGCCAGTGTGACGATTTGACCGGGCGGCAATAAACGCACAAAGGGCTCGGCGCGGTAGGTCTCGGTGTATAGGTCACGCAGCCTCTTTTCGTCCCAACCTTCGTTCAGGTTCACGTACATGGTCGAGAGAATGCCGCGGTTGACGGGCAGAAGGTGCGGGGAAAAGACCAGTTTCGCTTGTGCATCGATGACTTGAAGTTCCTGCTCCATTTCGGATAGGTGGCGGTGGACGCGTCCGATATTATAGGGGGCAAAATTGTCATAGACTTCTACAAAGTGGGTCGTGAGGGAGGGCTTGCGCCCGGCGCCGGAGACGCCGGATTTCGAGTCCACGATGATAGGACCGTGGCTCGCACCTGCTCGCAATATGGGCGCCAATCCCAGAATGGCGCTGGTGGGATAACAGCCGGGGTTGGCGACCAGTTTGGTTTTGGCAACCTGCTGGCGGTGGATTTCGGGGAGCCCGTAGACCGCCTGCGGAAGTAGTTCGGGGACAGGATGCTTGAGCCCATACCATTTCTCGTAGGCCGCGGCGTCGTGCAGGCGAAAATCAGCAGAGAGGTCGATCACTCGCGCTCCGGCGTCCAGCGCGCGTTTGGCGAAAGTTGCGGATGCGCCGTGCGGGAGGGCCAGAAAGACCACGTCAGCCTGGTCGAGCGGCGCAGCGTCGTGCGCGATGAGTGTAAGATCGAACGCGCACGGAAAGGCATCGCTCAGTTTCTTGCCGACGTAACTATCCGAAGTGCAGAAAGAGATAGTGACATCCGGATGCCGCGCCAAGATCTTGACCAGCTCGACTCCCGTGTAGCCCGTGGCTCCAACAATTCCCACTCGAATCATGCGACCTCCCTTCGTCAAAGAACCGGATCCGGCGCGTGTTCCCCGTAAACAAAAACCCAGACCTACTTTGTTACCGGTCTGGGCTGTCCACAAATCGCGTGAGGATTTCGCGATTAGCGAGCAACGACAAACGCACCAGACCGCGGGCCTGGTGTCTTACGCGGGCGAGGATCAAAAGAAGCGTTTGTCAGTTGTGCGTTTCTCATCACTAGGCGAGACTATAGCACAATTGTCCGTGGGTGTCAAATCTCGACGTGGGAGTTTGATTTGACAACTGCACCCACTTGGACTATAATCGCCGCCATGTCAAGTGCGAGTTCGAATGTCAACACGCTCAAGCATCATCACGACAGCAGGGTGAGTCGGTAGCGACTCGACCGGAATTGTCGCGGCTACACTCACCCACGGACAAGTCAAATTCGACTTGTCTTTTTTGTTACTAGGGGTAAAGCGCCCATGATTTCTCAACCACTCGACAAGCAATTGCCTCATGGCGTTGCCGACCTGTTCTTCAACGATGCGGCGCGCAAGCGCGCGGTCGAACGCTCACTGGCGGATACCTTTGCGCGCTGGGGCTATTCGGAAATCATCCCCCCGTCGTTCGAATATTTCGAATCGCTCGCCGCGGAAGCGGGTCCGCAATTACGCGAAGAGATGTACCGTTTCTTTGATCGCGACGGGCGGACGCTGGCGCTCCGCGCGGATTACACGATCCCCACCGCGCGCATCGTCGGGACCAAGTTATTCGACCGGGCGATGCCACTGCGATTTTTCTATGTCGGTTCGGTCTTTCGATATGAAGAACCGCAGGCAGGCGTGCGCCGCGAGTTTACGCAGGCCGGCATCGAACTCGTCGGCGCGGCGACCGCGGATGCGGATGCAGAAGCCATTGCGCTGGCGATGACGGCGCTGCGCGACCTGGGACTCGAGGATTTTCGATTCACACTGGGGAATGCCGCTTATCTCCACGCGGTGATGGACGACCTCGGATTAGATGAGACGAATGACCTCACCTTGCGCGACGCGATTCGGCGTAAGAACACTCCCGCGCTCGACCGCCTGCTCCAGTCGCTCGACCTCGATCCTGCTCGCAAGCGTGCGCTCGCAGAAATCCCGAACCTGTGGGGTAACCCGGACGTGCTGGAACGCGCCGAGCGAAGCGCCATCAACGCCGAGGCGCGCGTGGCTGTGGAGCACCTGCGGCGCGTCGTCGCGCGGTTGGCGCAATTGGGTTTTAGTGATTCGGTGACGCTCGATCTCGCGGAGAATCGCGGCATGGCGTATTACACCGGTATTTTGTTCGAGGGCTTTGTCGAGGGGCTGGGCTTTTCCGTCGGCAGCGGCGGTCGCTATGATAATCTGATCGCCCATTTCGGTCCGAGCATCCCGGCGGTGGGTTTTGCCATCGGCGTCGAACGCGTCTTGATGGCGCTGCGGGCAAGCGGCACCCTCCGTGGTCCGGTGGCACGGGCTACGGTGGCTCCGGATGTGGTGTCGGCGTGGGGTGAGGATTTTGCCCGCGTTCAGGCGGAACGGGCGCGTGGGGGAGTGGTCGAAGTGGATATCCTGAGCCGCTCGGACGATGAACTGCGACAGTATGCGCAGATTCGCGGCGCACGCGAAATCTGGTACGGCGACGGCCGCAGGGAGGTCTTCCATCCCGGCGGGGAAGTAGAGATGCCGTGACTCTCTCGACCGGAGCGAAAAATCGCGAATGGAACGTGCAGAGCGGGCTGCGGATCGCGCTCGCCAAAGGGCGACTGCTGGACCCAACCGTCCGGATTTTCGAATCGCTTGGCTATGATTTGAGCGATGCCCGGCGCTCGCGGAAATTAGTGATCGAGGACCCGGCACATGGGGCGCGGTTCCTGATCGCCAAGCCGATGGACGTGCCGATCTATGTCGAGTATGGCGCGGCGGATGTGGGCATAGTCGGGCAGGATGCGTTATACGAGAGCGGCACGAACGTGTACGAGCCGCTGGCTCTGAATTACGGACACTGCCGCCTCGTCCTGGCGGGAAAACCGGAATACCTTAATGCCGAATGGAAAATGCTGGCGGGCTTGCGCATTGCGACCAAGTATCCCCGCGTGGCGAAAAAATATTTTGCGGCGCGCGGGCTGTCGGCGGAGATCATCGAGGTTTACGGCTCGGTCGAACTGGCGCCCGGAGTTGGGTTGGCGGACCTGATCGTGGACGTGGTGGATACGGGGCGCACGCTGAAGGAGAACGGGCTGGTCGAGCTGGATGAGTTGTTCCGCTCCCAGGCAGCCCTCATCGTGAATCGCGCCAGCCACACCTTGCGTCTGGAAGTGGTCCGCGAATTGATGGAACGAATCAAAGAGATGCAGAAATGACCATTCCAATATTGATAGGAGCTGCCGCAGGGCGGGACAAAATCCTGCGGAACCGCGCTCTGGGCGAGAGAGAATTTTCGCCCGCGCTGCTGGAGGGATTACACAAGACATTTGGCGAGGCGCTGACGCCGGAGCAGGCGGTGAGCCGCATCATCGCCGACGTCCGGGCGCGGGGGGATGCCGCCTTGCTGGATTGGACGCGTCGGCTCGACGGCGTCGCGCTGGAAAAGGTCGCCGTAAGCGTGGAGGAGATTGAAGCCGCGTATGCCGAAACGCCGGAAGCCGTGCGGGAAGCGCTTGCGCTGGCGGCAACCCGCATTCGCGCCTTTCACGAAAAGGGTAAGCCGCGGTCATGGCTGGAATGGAACACGGAGGGCGCGCTGGGTCAACGTATTGCGCCTCTGGCGCAGGTGGGCGTGTACGTGCCCGGTGGCAGTGCTCCTTATCCCTCCTCGCTCTTGATGGCAGCCATCCCGGCGCAAGTCGCTGGCGTACGCGAGATCGAGATCGCCACCCCGCCGGCCCGGGACGGGCGCGTCGCCCCGGTGACGCTCGCGGCCGCCAAAATTGCAGGGATCGCCAAGGTCTTTGCGATGGGCGGCGCGCAGGGAATCGCCGCGCTGGCATTTGGGACCGCCAGCGTCGGACGCGTGGACAAGATCGTCGGTCCTGGCGGGCTGTTTGTGACCCTTGCAAAGCGGCAGGTATTTGGCGCGATCGGAATTGATGGCTTGTATGGTCCGACTGAAACACTTCTCATCGCGGATGATTCCGCGGATGCTGCCTGGGTCGCCGCGGACCTCATGGCGCAAGCGGA
>JBLMXX010000207.1:0-2870 GCA_050257995.1 Acidobacteriota bacterium
CGAACGTAATGTATGGGATCAGCTTCCCCAGGAGATATTCGACCGAGCGAATGGGAGTCGTGATGAGTGTCTCAAAACTGCCCAATTCCCTTTCGCGGGTGATGGCGAGCGCGATGGCGAGCGATGGCAGAATGAGGACGATGGGAATAAGCCCGGGCACCATCGAGTACGACGATTTTAGACTGGGGTTGTACCAGGCTTGGTCCTGCACAATGATGCTCGAAACAAGGCCAGACACCGCCGGCGCGATCTGCCGGTTGAAATCAGCCGTGCGCTGCTGGAATCGTGCCAGCCCGTTGCGAGCCGTGATCGCATCGCTGCCGTCCATAATGAGCTGGATGGGCGAGCGCTGTCCGGCGCTTAACTTGGCTTCGAATTCCGGCGGGATGACGACCCCCAGTGCAATCTCCCCGCCGCGCATGAGATCGTAAATATCGGCGTAACTCGTAGGGGTCGCACTGATAAAGAGCTTGCCGTCAGAGGTCAGGCTGGCGACAAACCGGCGCGAAGTGGCGCTCCGGTCCATATCCCAGACCCCGATCGGGACCTCTTGCGCTTCAAATGCAAAAAGATACGCGAAGGTAAACAGCATAATGGAAGGCGACAGCGTCACTAGGAACAAGGTGCGCTTGTCGCGTCGGATATGCCGGAACTCTTTATGTAGGACTGCCCAAAGGCGATGTATAGACATGACAATTCAATCAGGCAATGGCGCTGGGTGCTCCGGCACGCGTCGCGCCGCGCCCTGCAGGAACAGGTCGACGGCAAACGTCACCTGAGCGGGTTCAAAAACATTGGGAGTGGCTTGCAAAGCCGCGGCGATGAGGCCGATCAGACACAGACCGCCCAAGTCCGGATCAACCGGATTCAGGTCGCCTGCCGCAACGCCGGTACGGATTTCTTTGGCAATTGCAGATACAAATTGGCGGCGTAGGTCTGCCCCATCTGCCGCGCTGGTGGGGTCAGTTTTCGGTGAATTCTGTGCCATCCCTTCCAAGATGATACTAAACACATGGCTCTGCGGTCCGACCAGACGCCCCACCGCCAACGCGACTCCCCGCAGGCGATCTGACCACGTCTCGCCGTGGGCACTGGCCTCCATCTGTTCGCGGCTCTGGCGCACTGTTTCGTGAAGGACAGCCAGGTAAAGCGCGTCCTTGCTCGGAAAGTGATGATAGATGGCAGATTTGACAACGCCGGCAGCTTGGGCGACATCGCTGATTGAAACGGCGCTATAGCCGCGCTGGGCAAATAGCCTGATAGCCGAGTAGAGGATACGCGCGCGGCCGTCGCTGTGAGAGGCAGGTTGCATAGTCACAATGGGTTTGGACACAAAAATTTGCTGACCGAACGTTCGGTCAGCAAATAGGATTATAACACAACTGCATCGGTAGGTCAAATGGATAGTGTTCTGTGCAGGCATCGCTGCCCCAATGTTCGCAATCGCCACATCGGTCCCGCGTGCGAAGGATGTCGCCAGTCCTATATTTCTCATTTTGCCGATTTCCAGGTATAATCGCCCCAATTTATTTTGCGACGGAGGAACAAGGGTGTTCAAAAAAGCCGCACCGCTCGTGATCGTTCCACTGCTACTTTTGCTTTGGGCACGGTTGGGAGCACAACCCCTCGCGCTCTTCTCCTTCAATGCACTGGTTAACTATCCCAGCCCGTTCACGGATCCGATTCCCCCTGGCAAGGAAGCCGACCCTGTTTCCAAACAGGTGGTTCTCGTGATGGTCGATGCGTTGCGTGCAGACACGTCACGCACAATGCCTGCCGTCAATGCGCTTCGCCGGCAAGGCGGCGATTGCACCGCCCAAGTGGGCTTGCCCTCGTTCTCGTTGCCGGGTTGGACGGTTATCGGTACCGGCGCGTGGCAGGAACAGTCGGGCGTGACGCTGAATTTTTACAAAGGCGCGGTGAAGGTGGATTCGATCTTTGACGCCGCCAAGCGCAAAGGACTGACCACCGCCATCGTCGCACAAAGCGGATCGTGGAAACAACTGTTTCCGCGAAATGTGGACTGGAATGAAAGTTTTCAAGCGCCGGAGGATTCCCATCACCATCTGCCGCAGGTCCGCCGCGTGGACGATCAGGTCGAGGCCGCCGCGCTGAAAAGCCTAAAGGAAAACAAACCCAACCTGCTTTTGTACTATCTCGCCGAGCCGGACGATGCGGGGCATGGCAAAGGCGCCGCCAGCCCGGAATATCGCGACGCGGCATTAGCCACCGATGCGCGCATCGCGCGCCTGGTATCAACTTTGAATCTGAACGAGTCAACACTTGTCGTCACGGCCGATCACGGTATGTTGGACGTGGGCGGGCACGGCGGCAATGAACCGGTTGTGACGACAGTTCCGATCGTTCTGGCGGGCAAGGGAATCAAACCGGGCAGCCAATGCTCTAACGGTCGGCAGGCGGACATCGCGCCAACGCTGGCGGTACTCCTGGGCACGAGCATTCCGACTCACAATCAAGGCAGACCGCTGTTGGAAATGTTGGATATGCCTGCCGCCGCACGCTCCCAGCGCGCAGTGGATACCGCGCAAGAGATCGCCGACCGCTATGCGCCGGTGGCGAAAATTCTGGGCGCATCCCCCTTCGAGCACAAAAAATTGGAGGAAGCCAAAGCCTCACTGGCGGGCGGCAACGCCGATACGGCGACCGGCGCCGCGCTCGCCGATATCGAGAATACCAACGCGCAATTTGCCGCCGCGCGGGATGCCCGGTTGTGGCAGGAGCGGCTTGGACGCTTGCCCATCGCGCTGCTGATCCTTTTGCCTATTGCTTTTTATTTCTGGGTGATGTGGCGAATGAAATGGGGGTGGCGCGCGCCTATCGCGGGCTTGCTTACGTACCTGGTCGTTTAC
>JBLMXX010000208.1:0-17379 GCA_050257995.1 Acidobacteriota bacterium
TCCGCCAGCGCCAGGATGGCGCCTACTGGAACTGTGACAATGCCGGCGAGCAGGAGAGCATAGAGTAACGGGGATTTCTCCGTCAGCCAGAGCGTCCGGCTCATGAGTTGAAACACCAGCCAGAGCCCCACCGGCTGTGCCACCCCAACGAGGAATGCCATGCCCAGGAGAGGCATCTCGTCCGCTAATGGTCCGAGCCAGATGTGCAGCGGCGCGACCGCGAGCAATAGACCCATTCCCCACGCCAAGAGCAGGAAGGCAATGCGCGCGAGGTCCAGGTTTTCCGGAGTGAGCGGGTAAAGGTCCAGGAATCGGTTGGCCAGCAGTAGACTCGCGGTCGCGAGCACCGTGAGGAGAAGGAATTGCGCGGCGCCGCCCGCTCTACCCTCTCGCCGTGGCTGGGCGACCAACACCAGGAGCATGAGTCCGATAGCCCAAAAAAAAGCCGACAGCGGAAAATTGTCGATCGACATCGCGAGGATGAGGGGCGCCAGGCTCAGGAAGAAAAATGTGCCCTGGGAGTTGGAGAGGGCAACCGACGGCGAGTTCCCCCCGGGCTCAAAAGTGAGAGGACCAAAAAAAGCCAGCGCGGCGGCAATGCCGATGGCGGGCCAAAGGAAAATTCGCTCAGAATAATCGAGCGCCAGGCGGCGCCCGATGAAGACAAATGGCTCGCTCGAGGCCGTCGCCAGCGCGAATATGAGGACGGCGGTCCCAATCGTCGTTGCCGCAAAGACGAGGCGCGGCCAGCGCCGTAAGAGCCGGATCGTCAATCCGGTCGCGGCACACGTCAGGACGAGGAGGGCGACGCTCATCGGGTCTGCCTGCCTATCATGGGAGGTCTCCCCGGCGGCGGTTCATCACGGCATCGCTGGACAGGCTCGCGAGGTGCGCGACTCCGAGCGCGATCAGCAGGTCGGCGATATTCAAAAGAGCGTACAAGAAAAGGCTGTTTTCCATCGCCGTGTCCAGGATGCTAAATCCGCCGGTAAAAGCCAGAATACCCAGGCCCAGGCGGAGCACATCCCGCGAGACCATCGCAATCAGAACGCCGATGGCCATCAGCCAGAGGGAACTAAAAAGGACAAAGGGGCGCAACCCGAGCAATGTCATCGAGGAGGAAAAACCGATGATCGCGACAGCCACCAGAGCCACCGCGAAGAACCGGAACGGCCAACCGACGATAAAGACCGACACGCGCGCTGCCATGGAAGTGGCCGCAGGTTCTTCCGCCCCGGAGTCCGGAACGACCGCGCGTTCCGCGTAAGCACGATGGCGCATGGTCAGGAAGAGAATGGTTGCCGCCAATCCGCCCGAAATGATACGAACGATGGCAACTCCCGGTGAAACGAGACTGGTCAGGAGCAAGCCCAGGAGCACATATTGGAACGCCAGGGCAAAGAGTGCGAGACGCCAATCGGCCAAGAGCACAATCAGCGCAGCCGTAACGATGAGACCTATGAGGGCATTCGAGCCCGAGAGAAATTGCAGGTCGGCAAGAGAGGGCACACGAATCCTTTGTGGGAGTTTAGCAGACCCTGGAGATGACCCGCACACGTAGGAATACTCGGATCGCGGACGCGGGTCCGCCGCCAAATACTCTGGCAGGGGGTATTCTAACAGAGCGGGCAGCAGATGTCAAAATTAGACTTGCCAAATCTCGGCGACCTGGCAAGTCCGTCTGGAGGCTACTCCGTGAGATGAAATCGGGGAGACCTACGCTGCTTTGATTTTCCGGTAGGCCCGGAGCACTTCGGCAACGCTCCAGGCTTGAGCAATGCAGCCGACAGCTCGATGCGGGGGCTGCGCCTCGTGGATTTCGCTCAAGGTGCCGAGGCCCGCCTGGCTTAGTCGACCGGAGAGAGCATTGAGCGAGTCCATGGCGCTGTCGGCGTTTCCATACACTTTAAAGCAGGCATCGACGTACGCGCCCAAAAGCCACGGCCACACGATCCCCTGGTGATACGCAGCATCTCGTTTCTGCTGATCGCCCCGGTATAGTGCAAGATAGTGGGGGTCGCGCGGCGAGAGGGTCCGCAAGCCGACCGGCGTTAAAAGCTCACGTTCGACCACTTGAAGAATAGACTTGGCTTGCTCGCGCGGGACAAGGTCGTCGACTAAGCTGAGCGCAAATAATTGGTTGGGACGCAGGGAGGCATCGTTTCCATTCGGCCCATCGACAACATCGAACAGATAGCCACCCTCGCGGAACCAAAACCGGTCGAAGGAAAAACGCGCCCGGGCGGCGAGGTCTGAATAAATAGATGCAGAAGCACCCACGCGCCGTGCCCACCCTTCCATCAAGCGCAGGGCGTGATACCACAACGCATTGATCTCGACCGGTTTGCCGATGCGGGGGGTTACGACCCAATCGTTCGCTTTTGCATCCATCCACGTCAACTGGATACCCAGCTCACCCGCGCTCAACAGACCATCTTCCGGATCGACCCGGATCCGGTAGCGCGTGCCCTTGACATGCCAGTCGATGATCGCGGCAAGCACCGGGAAAAGCTCGCCGAGAAATGTGTCATCTTGTGTAGCCGAAAGATAACGGTCGAGGGCGTGGAAATACCAGAGGGTCGCATCGACGTTGTTGTACTCTACCGGGACCGTTGTCGCACCCGCTTGGATATCCGGGAAGCGATTGGGGAGCATGCCCTGGTCGACATACTGAGCAAACGCCATCAGTATATCTTTTCCCTCGGCATGGCAACCTGTTTCGATCGTCAGTCCCTCTAGCGAAATCATCGTATCGCGGCCCCAGTCGCTGAACCAGGGGTAGCCCGCAATAATGGTGTGGAGTGGCTGATCTTGCACCTGCCGCCGGACGATAAACTGGTCAGCGGCGATCAAAAGCTGCTTTTCAAAATCGTCATGGGCGCCTTGGGCAAGCCCCTGCTGGCGATTGCGTTCGCACTCCAACGCCGCGGCAGGATCGCGGTTAACCTCCGCTGGGCTCTCTGTTGTAGCGATGACGGTGATCGACTGGCCGGGCTGTAGACTGGTGCGCAGCAGCCCGGGCAGATAAAGGTCCTCGACGAAATCCAGCCCGCGCTCTTCTTCGACGCGATGCTTGAATCGCCAATACCACAGGTCCAACGTGACATACTCTGCCGCAGGAACCGTGATCAGGCGATAGGGGACCGCGCCCGGATACGCCGCAATCTCCACTTGCCCTTCCTTCGCTTCCACCCCGAAATGCCAGTCGATCGACCCACGGACCTCGTTGTGGGCATCGCGATAGGTGCAGAGTGGGAGCAAGGTCAGTTGGATCGGCTGGGAATCGGACGCGAGCGTGTAGCGAACGTACGTGGTATTTTTGCCGTGCTCCATCCAAATCGTCTTGCTGAGGGCGAACTTGGCAGCGGCATAATAGAACGTGGGTACCATCCCATCCAGCTCGACCCGCTCCAGGAACAGATAGCCGTCCGGGTGAATCGTGCCGGTTTCGTACTCATTCGTCGCCAGGTGGTAGGTCGAGCCATCGACCTCGACTTCTTCATCCAGCTTGGAGAGCATAACCGTTCGTGCGGAGGGTGGCTGGAGCGCCGCGACCAGCAAACCGTGATAACGCCGCGTATTGGCGCCGGCAATCGAAGAAGAGGCGTATCCACCCAGCCCGTTAGTTACAAGCCATTCGCGCGTCAGCGCCTGATTGGCATTGCGGCATATTTCACGGGGGATCTCCATATTTTCAGTATACTCTACAACGCCAGGGAATTCAAGTCGTTTTTACCTTTAACCCCGCCTGTGCTACAATGCGCGGCATGGCAGTCGTCTTTCTGGCGCTGGGCGCCAACCTGGGAGACCGCGAAAAAAACCTGCACGAGGCAATCGCGCGCCTGGCTCCCTTCGTGGACATTGCTTCAACTTCTTCGATCTATGAGACGGAGCCGGTGGGCGTACGCGAACAGCCCTGGTTTCTCAATCTGGTCGTCAGGGGGACGACGACCCTCTCCCCGGTGGACCTGCTCAGACGCGTCAAGAAGATTGAAATTGAAATGGGGCGCAGTGAAGGCATACGCTTCGGCCCGCGCCCCATCGACATTGACATTCTCTTTTACGACCGTTTGATCGAGCTATCCCCCGCGCTGACGATCCCGCACCCACGCCTGCACGAGCGCGCCTTTGTCCTCATTCCGCTTGCCGAGATCGCCCCGGATTTCGTCCACCCGCGTTTCCGGCTGCGCATCCGGGACTTGCTTGCCGGTCTGGAATCGCCCGACGAGGTACGGCAGTTCCAGTCCCGGGCATAGCCGCCTATTTGCCATTCTCCAAGAACCATTTCAGCCAGTGCTCGAAATCCATGATAGTATAACTGCCGCGGATGCGGATGCGCTGGAACTCGTATAGATGGTCGGACGACTGGTTCGTCCCCTGGATTTCGGTCACGGCTGAGAGGTAACCTCCCGAACCGAGAACGGAAATCGTGTTGGCGTCGTATTTCCCCGCCGGATAGGCAAAGGACCATACCGACGTCCCCAAGCGCGTCTCGATCATCTGCTTCGAATCCACCAACTGATGAAACTGAAAGGCTCGCGACTTGCCCCGCAATTCAGGATGGTCCAGCGAGTGCGAACCGATCTCCATCCCGGCTTTTGCCATCTCCTCCAACTGTGCCCAGTTCATATACCCCCACCGATTTTCGTCCACGAATTGGGTGATGACGAAAAAAGTCCCGGTAAACTTGTGATTGCGGAGAACGGGGAACGCATTGGCGTAATTGTCCGCGTACCCGTCGTCAAAGGTCAACACGATGGGCTTGTCCGGCAGGGCGGTCCCTCTTAACAGATACTCGGCCAGGTCCAGAAGGCGAATGGGATGATAGCCATTGATCGCCAAATAGTCCATCTGTGTCTCAAAAGCATCCGGGAGCACCGAGAGGTCAAGCCGGTATTTGTCCGCGTCCGGCGGGGGTACGCTGATATAGTGGTACATCAGGATAGGCACTCGTATCACGCGGGATGCGGGGTTGCCAGTCGGCACTGGCAGGCGGGTCCGGGTTGCGGTTGGCGTGAGCGACCTAGTCGCCGTGGGTAATGGCGTGGCTGTGCTCGTGGGCGTCCCGGTTGAAGTGACAGTGGACGTTGGGACCGAGGTGGGAACTAGAGTCAAAGTGGCAGAAGGCAATATAGCACCAGCCACTTGGACATTCACTCCGGACTGTGCAGCAGGATCGAGGGCGGAACCTCCAATCACAATGAGCGCGCCGGCAGCACAGATGAGGACGATGATGCGGTTCAGGTTCATTATGCGTCAGTATAGCATACACCACTCTGGTTTGGCAAACCCGTTCAGATCCCCTCAGTGTTTCCCGTTTCCATTCGAGGCAATAACACAATGTGCGGGACGTGGGCGAGCGTAGGATGGGGCTGGACGACCACACCAGTGTGAAAAACATTCTCGACCCGCTCTTTCGAAAGGACTGCTTGGGGCGTCCCGTCGGTAACGATCCTTCCCTCGTTGAGCAAGATGAGGCGGTCGAAAAATAGAGATGCCAGGTTCAAGTCGTGCATCGTCGCGAGGACCGTCAGCCCGCACTCGCGGTTCAATTTGTGAATCAGTTCCAGAATCTCGATCTGATGGTTGATATCCAGATGGACGGTCGGTTCGTCCAGGAGCAGGACAGAGGGCGCGACGCTGCCCAACACGGAATCGGCAATTTGCGCCAGCGCCATCGCCAGAGCAACGCGCTGCTGTTCCCCGCCGGAGAGTTCGCCGAAAAAGCGGTCCGCCAGTTCCTTTGTTTCTGTGAGATCCAGCGCTTGCATCACGGCCAGGCGGTCTCGATTGGATTCGCCCGCCAGCGGTCGCATATGCGGCGTACGGCCCAGGCCGACAATTTCCGCAACGGTGAAAGCGAAAGGAATATTCAACTCTTGCGGCACCAGGGCAATCTGTCGAGCCACGCGGCGTCGCTGGAGCGTGCGGAGATCAGAGCCGTTCCAGATGACCCGTCCTGCTTTCGGAGCAAGAATGCCGCAAAGCAACTTGAGCAGCGTCGTCTTGCCCGAGCCGTTGGGACCCACCAGTGCAACCAGATCGCCGGTGTGCAAAACGATATCGGCGTCGTGCAAGACGGTCCGTTCACCATATGCAAAGTCAACTTGTTGAGCCGCGAGTAACAGGTTATCCATCATAATGCCTTCTCATCATCACACCGGAATGAAATCGGAATACACGCCATTCTCCGCTTTAAAAAGTATACTCGCGTTTCGAGCGACGTAGTAAATAGATGAAAAAGGGTGCCCCGACCAGCGCGGTCACCACTCCGAGCGGCACTTCGGAAGGCGCCATGACCATACGTGCAAGTAGGTCTGCCAGCACCAAAAAGATTGCCCCACTGAGGAACGATGCTGGAAGCAGTAAACGGTGGTCGGGTCCGAGCACGAGACGGACCACATGAGGAACAACCAGCCCGACAAATCCGACGAGACCGCTGATGGCGACGGCGGACCCGGTCAACAACGCGGCAACCGCCAGGATCATGAACTTGTGCCGCTCGACGCCAACCCCCAGCGTCGCGGCTTGCTCCTCGCCCAACAGGAACGCGTTGAGATCGTTCGCCAGCATGTAGGCAGCTACCGCGCCGGTAACGATCAATGGGACGACGATCACGAGGGTGTCCCAACCGCTCGCGCTGACGCCGCCCATCGTCCAGAGCACGACGCGTTGCAGCGTATTCTGATTCAAAAGCATCAGGAACGACATCGCCGCCGCCATCATTGAACTGGCGGCAAAACCCGCGAGCAGCAGAGTTGTGATGGGGGTGCGGGAACCGATGCGGGCGACCTGGTACACGAGGAGAACGGCAAACAGGGCTCCGAGGAATGCTGCCACCGGGACCAGAGTGAATCCGAGGACGCTCACCGAGACCGGTAACAACAAAGCGATGGTCGCCGCCAGCGCCGCTCCGCCGGAGGTGCCCAACAAGTAGGGGTCCGCCATCGAGTTGCGCAGCAAGCCCTGGAATAGGACTCCCGAGGCGGAGAGCGCCGCGCCGACCATCGCCGCGCCCAGGACGCGCGGCAAGCGCAGTTGCCACACGATGGCTTCTTGGGCCTCGTCCCACCGCCCACCCAGCGAGATGCCCAGGACATGCTTGAGCGTGATCCCCGCAATGTCGCCGGCCGGGATCGCCACCGTGCCCAGCGACGCCGCGACCGTGATGGCAAGCACCAGGCCGGTGAGCAAGAGGATAAATGTCAATAACGGTTTTTGACGCATGGGTATTGTAGATACGGGGTCGGGCGTTCACCGAATGGACGCCCGACCCCAGCCCCTATTTGAACACTTCAGGGTGAATCAGCTTGGCGGCAGCTTCCAGCCCATCGACGATGCGAGGACCGGGGCGGCTGACCAGGTTATCGTCGATTGGAAACGTCTTGTCGCCTTTGATCGCCGCGATGACGGACCAGCCCTTGCGCGCCTTGACGGATTCTACCGAAATGCCATACGCCGCATCGCTGAGGATGATGATTTCAGGATTTGCGGCAATCACCTCTTCGGCGTTGATCTGCGTATAGGCTGATTTGGCGCTTGCGGCGATATTCGCGCCGCCCGCCAGCGTGATCATGTCGTCGATGAATGAGCCGGGACCGGGCGTGTAGGGTTTGGCGGGATCGGTGGCGTCTAGTTCCCAATAGACGCGCGGCTTTGTCTTTGCCGTCGCCACCTTTGCCTTGACCGCATCCAACTTCTGTTTCATCCCGTCCACAACGGATTTCGCCTGCGCGTCTGTCCCGGTCGCCTTGCCGACCAAGACGATATCGTCCATGACGTTGTCGAAGGTGGCGTTTGCAGAACCGACGACCAGTACCGTGAGTTTCAGGTCCGACAATTTCTTGATTTCGTCCGGGCTTTGAACCCCTGCCGCGAGCACGAGATCAGGCTTGAAATTGGCGACTTGCTCAAAGTTCAATGGGTATGTTTTGATCTTGGGCAGGTCTTTGGTATCGGCGGGAAAGTCCGAAAGGGAATCGACCGCGATGACCCGTTTGCCCAGCCCGAGCGCAAAGGCGATTTCAGTGGTGCTGGGCGCGAGCGACAAGATGCGCTGAGGCGCACCCGTAATCGTCACGGTCCGCTTGGCTCCATCCGTCACCGTGATAGACGCACTGGACGCGGCGGTAGGAGCGGAGGTTGGCACAGTCGTAGGTGGGACAGCCGTAGGCGGGACATTAGTAGGAACGGGAGTCGGCGCGGGAGCGGAGGTAGGAGCAGTCGTGGGTGGGACAGCCGTAGATGGGACATTAGTCGGAATGGGAGTCGGCGCGGGAGCGCACGCGGCGAGGGCCACCAACCCCATAGCGAGCACAAGTACAATCGTGGATATTTCCAGTTTTTTCATTTTCATCTCCAAAGGATTGACTGACGTCGTGCCAACGTGAAAACAAAATCCCCCTGCTTTTTGACAAGGGGATTATGGCGCATGATCCATTTTACCTGCCCCCTTTCTCGCGAAGGTTGCTCGGGTCGCGCGAGGCGAATCGCACCGCGCTGGCAGACAGAGGCAGGTATCCTGGCTTGGATCAGTGAGTAGTGGGCGGTGGTCAGTGGTCAGAGTATTTTTGACCACTATCCACGATCCACTATTCACTGTCTTTACAGTTGCGGGACAGCGCCGGAATATACCGGACTTGCCCTTTTAGACTCGTTCGGCAAGAACCAAAAACCGCTGCTTTAGAGTCTGTGATCTATCCTTTCGGGTAGATCTCCTCTGCTGACGCGCCGCCGAATACGGCGCGTTTTTATCGTATTGGGAATGTACGTGCATATTATAACATACAACGAGCAACGGCTCAAATCATCACCGAACGCATCAGGCCGCGCTCGAATGTTAATGCTGCCATCCGTTGCTTGGCGATGAACGCAGAAAGCCGTTACATAGACTCGGGCGCACGCACGCCCATGAGAGCGAGCGTCCGCGCCAACGCACTCTTGGCGGCCGCGACCAGCCGCAGGCGCGCTCGCGTCAGGGCCGCATCCGCCGGATCGGACGAAACGACGCGACACTGCCGGTAGAAAGAGTGGAACACCCCCGCCAGTTCAATGGCATAATGGGGCAAGTGATGCGGTTCGAGTCGGGTGGCGGCGATTTCGACGACCTCCGGCAGCCGGAGGATCTCGCGGATCAGCTCCAGTTCGGCGGGATGGACCAAGAGCGAAACATCGCCCCCCTCACCGGTGGCGCCGAGTTCCGCCGCGTGCTTGAGGATGCTCACAATTCGAGCGTGCGCGTACTGCACATAGTAGACGGGGTTCTCATCCGACTGCTTGACCGCCAAATCCAGATCAAAATCCATGGTGGTATTCGCGGATTGGGAAATGAGCATAAAGCGCACGGCGTCCGCGCCGACCTCATCGATGAGCTCGTTCAAGGTCACAAATTCGCCCGTGCGCTTGCTCATCTTTACCAGTTCGCTGCCGCGTTTCAAATTCACAAACTGGTAGATCAGGATATTGATTCGCTCTTCCGATATTCCCAATGCCCGGGCGGAGGCTTTGATGCGCATGGCAGCTCCATGATGATCAGCACCCAGCACGTAAATCGCGCGCTCAAAACCGCGGACGACAAGTTTGTTCCAGGCATAGGCGACGTCAGAGGCAAGATAGGTCAGGCGCAATTCCGGGTCGGGGATCACCTCCGGCGACCGAATCAAAACAGCGTCCTGCGCCTCGCCCAACTCCTGCGCGGCAAGCCAGGTCGCTCCGTCCTTTTCAAAGATCAGCCCCTTGTCCTGGAGCGTCTTGAAGACTTGAGCAAAGGTACCGGCAGTGTAGAGACTCCGTTCCGAAAACCACTCGTCGAAATTCACATTCAGGCGCGCCAATGTGTCGTGCAGTTGGGCCAACACCGTATCGATCCCCAGGCGCCCCAGATCGCGGATGGCCTGGTCGCGAGGCAGTTGCAGGTATCTGTCCCCATGCTTCTCGGCAATTTCCTTGCCCATCTCGAACACGTACGCACCCTGGTAACCATCCTTGGGGACCTGCTCATCGCGCCCCATTGCCTGAGCATAGGTCGCATAGAGACTAGAGCCAAAGTGAATGACCTGCGACCCGGCATCGTTCACGTAGAACTCGCGCCACACCGAGTGCCCGCACGCTGCCAGGACATTCGCCAACGTGTCGCCAATCGCGCCGTTTCGCCCGCTTCCGACATGCATCGGGCCGGTCGGGTTGACGCTGACATATTCGACGTCAATGCGCTCGCGACGATCGAGAGCCACATCTCCATACCGCTCACCCTCGGCGAGGATCGTCTCGACCTGCCGCGCGACCCACGCGTCACTCAGTGAAATGTTGACAAAACCGGGCGCCGCAGCCTCCGCCCGGCCAACTACCGGGTCCTGCGGAAAATGCGCCAGCATCGCCTGGGCAATTTGGATCGGCGCGCGTCGAGCCTGGCGCGCGAGCTTGAGCGGCAACGCCGTGGCGAAATCGCCCCACTCTTTCTTTTGAGGGCGCTCGATGATCACTTCCGGTATTGGAAAGTCAGGCAGGGCACCCGCTTTTTGTGCATTCTGAATCGCCTGGTTAGCGAGTTCGGCGAGATGGTTTTTGATTCGCATTGTGATTCTTTCGAAAATCGTTCTTGGGGGACCAACTCAGGAACGCGTAAATGGGATAGAGTTGTTCGAAACGCGTCAGGACTTCGGCGGCGATATGATTCACACCCAAGCGGGGATCGCCGGGTTTATACTGGATGCCCAAGCGCAAGTCGTGACCTCCGGGTTTGTATTTGTCCATAGAGGAGTTCAACATTCCGACGTTCACCAGGCGGCTGGCTTTGGCGCGCAGCACTTCCTGGTAACCCAGAGGACGGCCCTCTTCGCGCATGAACTGAGAGAGGACGAACGTGTGCTCGCCACCCAATTCAGCCAACAGGTTGCGGAAATGGCCGCGCTGCTCCGCACCGTCCTGGAGCCGTTCCTTCAAGTTCTGTCCGTCCACCCATGCCTTTTCACTCACCAGCAGCTCAACCGCAAACCCTTCCTTATCCACCCGCGCGGCCAGCATCGCGTTGGCATAGAAATGCCCAAAATCGTCAATTAGCTCCTTTTTCATCAACTTGATGATGGTCTCCGCTTTGGAATAGCGCAGGGTCATAAAGTCGATGCGCGCCGTGGCAGGCGAGATGCGGTAGGCGCTGATAAGCCATTGCGACATCCAGTGCGGATGCAGGTCCCAGCGGCGCTTGCGAATCTCAGGGTAGATGCTGTCATGCAAAAGGGCCAATTTACTGCGGACGCGTTCCCGCTCGCCGTCGTACTCGGCATTGCCGGCCAGTCCGTTTCCAAATACCGCATAGTCGGTGGGAGAAAAGTAGGATTCTTCTTTGCTCATGTTATGAGGACTCGTCTGGTGATGTTCTCTGCCTGAAAATCCGTGTGACAAACAAGAGACCTCCAAGGACAAGGAGACTCGTCGCACTAACGATTGCGCCCAGTATAAACGATAATGGTCGATATTCAAAAACGAGCGTGTGTTGGCCCGGATCCACTGCTACCGCTCGAAACAGGACATCTGCCCGGTCGATCGGCGCCGGATGACCATCTACGGTAACACTCCAACCCGGGTACCACGAATCGGTGAGCACGAGGTAGCCCGCCTGGTCGGTCAAGAGATCGATGCTCACCCGGTCCGGCTCGTAGCGATTGATTTCCACGCGATCCACCGCGGCGCCCGTCTGGATGGGTTCAGCTTGTTCATGCCCTTCGCTGAGGTATACCACCCGCTCGGGATGAAAATCGCCGCCCCTTATCCGCGCCAAAGCCGCTCCGTCATCCAGCGCTTGCGCGGAGTGAACCAGAAAAGCCCGCGGCAGCGTATCCTGGTTCTCCCAAACCGCAACCGTATCACTCATGTAGGCGAGTGCATACCGATTCTTGCCTGACAGTTTGGCAAGCGGAATCGCGTTCCCATCCTCTCCAATTAATGAAATACTCTCGATAACAAGTCGCGCTTCCGGCACGCGTGGATAGACGGTTATTCCGATAAGGCGTTTTGCGGGAGTCAATCCGATATTCGCCTTGTAAGTATACCCTTGAAACGATCTGCCAAAGGAACGCCAAAAACCGGGTAATGGATGCGCGGCTTGCAGCCGGCTCGGACTAACGGATCTGCCGTCGTTCTTTCGCTCGGCATCCCAATCTGCGGTCTCAATACCCTGCCGCAAGGGAAAACTAGTCGTACTGCCATCGCTCGTGCGAAGAACCAACTCCCCAACCGCCGTTCCCTCCGGCAGGTTAGACCCCTGTTCGGTAAATGAGGTCAACTCGACACTTGTTGCCACTGTAGGTGTTATCTCGACCTCGTTATCCAGGACATCCAATGCGAAGGATGGGTTAGGCGCGCTGGTTTTCGTGAGTGGGCGCGGCTCCAACGGGACCATCATGAACCGCACGTTCATCAGGTTCAACATCATCGGGGAAGGGTCGATAAGGTACGGTTCCTGCCGGGCAAATGCCAGGGATGTATACGCCTGTGCGCTCGCCCAGCCATAACTCATTGCCACGTTTGGAAAGAGACTGCCTCTGAGCGCCGGAATGGACGGGAAAACGGACAGGTCCGTAAAAACGCGCTCGGTCACCCGCGGGGCACCTAGTGCTGTTATAGAACGCGGGATCGAATCCACATAGGAGGCGGGAGTGAGTGAATCGATCGTCGCTAAAAAGGGCGGTGCATAACTCGCCAGATCGAAAACGGTCAAGCCGACCGCGAACGCTGCCAGGGTGCCGGGCGCGATCTTGCGAGTTCTGGTTGCCACGACAGCGGCGGCAACCGCCAACGCGAGCAGCACCGGCAGGAATTTCCAGACTGCCAGCCAAGCATAGAGCGGCTGGGTATAAGCCAACGCGATGGCACCCACAGTCAACAAGGCGAAGACAATCGCCATTGCCATTTTGCCCCTCCCCGCCTCGGGGAGGGAACTCAGCCGGGCTAGTATATCTTCCAGCGCCAAGGCGCTCAGACATGCCCCGGCGAAAATAGCAAGATGGAGGTAGCGGGCGGGCACTCGGAACATTCCGAAGAGCGGCAGCTGATATAACAAGGAGTACGCAGGATTCAATTCGCCCAAGGCGAGGGACAGCGCCGCCAGCCCAAAAAGAAAGAAGCAAATCGTCCTACGGTCTCGT
Organism: Acidobacteriota bacterium; assembly: GCA_050257995.1. Taxonomy (GTDB): domain Bacteria; phylum Chloroflexota; class Anaerolineae; order UBA4142; family UBA4142; genus JBLMXX01. Next base: position 13,143 of record JBLMXX010000208.1, read on the forward strand.
CGCAGGAAGGGTGCAATCAGCGCCAGGAGAAGCGGCACTAACCCAAAATATGTCCAGAATTCCCCGGTCCCCTCCGCCGGCTCACCGTTGAGAAACGGCCAGAAGAACTGCGGAAGTGAGCCAAGCGGCAGTGAATAGCTGGCGAAAAACCCCTGGCTCGTTTCGCCACGGACTGAATAGCCTACCAATTCCATTGTCGGCAGAAGTTGGCTCGCTGCAACTCCGGCGCCAATCAGGACAGGCAGTCCGGTTGAAACCGCTATGGATACCAGAACTTGGCCCCTGCTCCGCGACCGCACGGTCGTCCCGGATGAAGGATGATCGTTCCATAGCCAATCCCCCAGAATCCCCCAAAAGACAAAGGCAATACTGTTTAGAAATGCCAATTGTACCGAACCGGGCAGGAATTGGATGCCAAAAGCGAGCACGGTCAGGACAAACCAACCGGCGCGGGGAGTACGTCGGAGTAAAGACTGGCGGAATTTGTTCTGGAAAAAGAGCAGCCAGGGCAGCCAGGAACAGGTTGCGATGACCGCCGAATGCGAAAGATGCCCAAAGACAAAACTGCTGAAAGAAAAGGTGAAACCGGCGAGCAAAGCACCATAGGGTCGCCGCTCAATAGATCGGATGTAAGCATACATACCGCATCCTGCCCACGCGAGATGGAATAGAGTCGCATAGGCAAGCGCAAAATGCGCCGGAAGCAACTTGAACAGGACCAGGTTCACCGGGTAGAGCGCTCCGACCTCCCCCTCTGCAAGAAGTGGAAAGCCACCTGAAATACCCAGAGTCCAAAACGGAAGTCGACCGCTGTTCAGCGCGCGCGCCAATTCGACACTGAAAGGATAAAAGAGCCGGACAATGTCGGTCGTAAACCACACGCTCTGCCCGACTGTTACGGGCCAGAAATAAAGAAAGGGCCATGCGGCGAGGAAAATGATGGCCCAGGTTTCCGGATGGCGAATGGCTCTAGCCGCCCTTGCCATCGACATCTTTGACCGGCAGCATTTGGTCCCAGTTTGGTCCCGCGCTGACGTCGACCTTTAACTTGACGTCCAGCGGATAGGCGTTCTCCATTACCTGGCAAACCAGAGGCGCGACAACGCGAACTTCGTCATCCGGAACCTGAAGGACGAGCTCGTCATGCACCTGTAGTGTCATCCGGCTCTGGAGTTTGCGCGCGTGCAGTTCCCGGTGCAGGCGGATCATTGCGATCTTGATAATGTCCGCCGCCGTACCCTGAATGGGCATGTTGATGGCTTCCCGCTCGGCGGCATTGCGCACCGAAGGGTGGACGCGCGATCCCTGCGCCAGTTCTGGGAAATAGCGTCGCCGACCGAGCGGCGTCTGCACATAGCCCTGCGCATGCGCTTGCTGCTTGGTCTCTTCGACATATACTTTGATCCGGGGATACTGTTCAAAGTAGTGCTCGATCATCCGGCGCGCTTCCTCTGGCGTCAAATCGGTCCGCGCTGCAATCCCAAACCCGGTGATTCCGTACGCGATCCCGAAATTGATAGTCTTGCCAACTCGCCGCATCTCCGGGGTGACCTGGTCAAGCGGCACATTGTACAAGCGCGTCGCGGTCGCGGCGTGGATGTCCTCGCCGCGCTCAAAGGCGCCGAGCAGACCGGCATCGTGCGTGATATGCGCCAGGACGCGCAGTTCGACCTGCGAATAGTCGGCGCTGATGAGTTGGTTCCCGGGAGGCGCGATGAACGCTCGCCGGACCTGCCGTCCCAGTTCGGTGCGGATGGGTATGTTCTGCAGGTTCGGATTGGAGGATGAAACGCGCCCGGTCACCACGCCCGTTTGGTTGTAATCCGTGTGGACTCTCCCGGTGCGAGGGAGGACCAGCGCGGGCAGGGCGTCGGTATAGGTACCTTTGAGTTTCGACAGTTCGCGATGTTCCAGGATTAGCCCGACGACGGGATGAGCATCCCGTAGCGATTCGAGGACCTCGGCCGCCGTGGATATTTGCCCCGTCTTGGTTTTTGGCAGTCCAGCGGTTGACAACTTTAGCTTGTTGAACAGCGCGTCCGCCAACTGCACCGGCGAGGCGATGTTGAGCGGTGCGCCGACCTGTTCCTGAATCTGTTTCTCTAGTTCTTGAAGACGTCTCGCCAGGTTCTCCGACATCTGCTTGAGGAAATCAAGGTCCAGCAAAACCCCGGTGCGCTCCATTTCGACCAGTACTGGCACGAGCGGCATTTCTACTTGCTCGAAAAGCTTGTCCAAGCCGCGTTCGGCTAGCTGCGGCTTGTACAGATCGACCAACCGGTCCGTATAGTCCACGTCGGCACAGGCGTACCGTGAGACCTGAGCCACATCGACGTCCGCCATCGAAATCTGGTTCTTGCCTTTACCGATCAGCGCCTCTATCTCTGTCATTTCCACACCGAACTTGGCCCAGGCGAGGTTTTTTAGTCCAATCGACTGGCCAGTGGGCTCAATCAGGTGCGCGGCGACCATGGAATCGAAAACAACCCCGCGCAGTTCAACCCCCGCTTCTGCCAGTACGGTCGCGTCGTACTTGGCATTGTGAGCATATTTGAGGATGTCCGGGTTTTCAAAGATGTGCCTCAGTTTTTCGATGACTAGACTCCCGGCGAGAGACGGAGACGGCGTCGCGGCTGGGACGGGCTGTGTATCAAAGGTCATCTGACCCCGCGTCTCTTTCGCACTCCGGGGCCGGGGGCTGCCGGATTGGTCGATCGGAATATAGTACGCCTCGCCGCCGCCCCGCCCAATCGCAATCCCTACCAACTCGGCTTTCATCGCGTCAATGTCTGTCGTCTCGACATCCACGACGATCGGGTTGCCGGATTCGAGCTTTGTCACCAAAAGGTCCAGCGCATTTTCCGTATCGACGGTATGGTAGTTCTCGGTCGCCGGAGCGGGTGTGTCTGCCCCGATTTTCTCAAACGCGATCTCTTCAACCGAAGCGGGACCCGGCAAGCGTTCCACCAAACTGCGAAAGCCCAGTTCGCGGAACAAGGCAACCACCCGCTCGCGGTCGAAAGCCGTAACGCGGCACTTGTCCAGATCTAACTTTACAGGTGCGTCGGTCACAATTGTGACCAGGTGCTTGCCGAGACGCGCCTGCTGTTCTGCCGCACTCAATTTTTCACGCGTGCGCTTGTCGAGTTCGTCAAGATGCTGGTAAGTATTCTCGATGGTGCCGTAGGTTTGCAGCAATTTGGTGGCAGTCTTGTCGCCGATGCCTGGAATGCCGGGAATATTATCAGACACATCCCCTTTCAAGGCCTTGAAATCGATGAGCTGGTGGGGCTGCAACGCGTATCGCTCTTGAATCGCGGCCTGGTCATAGCGGATCAGGTCCCCAAACTGGCGCGAGAACGTGAGCACGCTTACGTGACGCCCGATCAACTGAAAAGTATCCGTATCGCCGGTGACGATCACCGTGTCGACACCTTGTTCGCTCGCCTGCCGGGAGAGTGTGCCCAGCAGGTCGTCGGCTTCATACCCTTCGACGCCAAATGTGGGTATACCGAATGCCTCCGCCACCTCGCGCGAGCGTTTGATCTGGATGCCGAGGTCGTCGGCGAGTACAGGGCGCGTCGCTTTATACTCTGCAAAGTCCGTATGGCGGAAACTGCGCCCTACGTCAAATGCCGCAGCGATGCAATCAGGGTGCTCTTCGCCCAGCACCCGGAGAAGGGTCGAGACGAACCCATAGGTCGCGTTGGTCGGTTCGCCGGTCGGCGATGTCAGCGTAGGCGGGATGGCGTGATAAGCGCGATGGATGAGCGCGTGCGCATCAAAAAGGACGAGTTTCATATTCTCCAATGCAGGGACGTTGGGTGCAACGTCTCTACGGTTGGCTCAATCTTTCCAGGTCTTTAGCCCCGCTAGCCTGCAGTTCCTGGAAACGCGCATCGGAATCCTTGGCGCGCCATTCGGCGACGACCATGCCCTCGCCGTCCTTGTACGCTGCCAGCGCACGGTGCTTCAAGACACGCTCGAATCTTTCCAGCAGTGTAGGGTTGGGCTCTTTGGTCTTGAGCAGAATGTAGGTCTTACCGTCCCATTCCAACCTGAACTCTTTTTGTTTCCAAGAGCCATAGATTTCAAAAGGCGACACGTCGCGGGTGCAACTGAGCCACAGATCGGTCAAGCCTGCCTGCCATAATGCATTGCGAATCTCACCTTCAATCACAAAACGCGAGGGCGGAAATTGTGTAAAGAACCAATTGGTAACCATTTTCCTTCTCCT
>JBLMXX010000209.1:0-6293 GCA_050257995.1 Acidobacteriota bacterium
GCACTTCGAGTCTCGACCCCAACCGGATCTCGAATCTCGCCGTCGAGTGGACCCAGAAATTATTGGAGACGGATATGGTCAGCCTGCGCATGCGAGAGGGAGAGACCATGCGCCTCGTGGCTGCACGCACTAGCGCGAAAATACCGCTCGCGGAATATATCCCCTTATCCCCGGTGTTTAGTCCGATCGTGGATGAAAACCGAACGCTCATCGTCCCGGACTTGGCGAAGGATCTCACCATGCCCCCCGGTCATTCGGAGCGATTTCGCGCCATCGGCCTCGAATCGCTCCTCTTCGCTCCAATGCTCGTGCGCGATCACGCGATTGGGATTTTGATGGTGGGACACAACGAACCGCATGACTGGTCCGAAAACGAGATCCGCCTCCTCCAAACGATTGCCAACCAGACCGCCAATGTGATCGACAATGCCCAGCTGTACCAAGATGTGTTGAGCGAGCAACGCAAGGTGAAGGCAATCTTCGACAGCGGTCTGAGCGGCCTGTATGCGACCGATGCCGAAGGACGCATCGTGATGTTCAACCGCGCGGCGGAACGCATCACCGGATGGAAATTGCGAGACGTGCAGGGGAAGAAATGGACGGACGTTTTTGTCGACCGGACCTCGGCGGCTTTCGTCGAGCCGCTCATCAACGAGGCGCTTTTGCACAAGCGTCCCGTGTATGCCCCGGACGGACGCAAAATCCAGACCAGTGACGGTAGAGTGATCCCGGTCGCCAAGGCAGTCGCGCCGCTCATCGACGAGAACGGAGAGGTCACCGGCGCCGTCGGCGCGTTATGGGACCTCTCCCGCGAAAAAGCCGCGGAAATAAGCCGCGAGAGTTTTTTAAGCATGGTCGCGCACGAAATGCGCAATCCACTGACGGCACTCAACAGCGCCCTCGAATTGCTGGAGAGCCCTACCTTCCCCAAGAAACGCCGTTACGAAATGCGCGAGGTGATCAAAAGCCAGGCGGAACGGCTCAAGGAGTTCTCGCAACAATTCCTCGATCTCGAGAAGGAGATCCGCTCACAACAACCGGTTAATTTGGAGAACTTTTCTGCCGGCGACGTCGTTCGCAAACTCATGGCTGAAATCAAGTCGGAACACCCCACCCGGCAGTTCGAGGTTTCCATCTGCAAGCCGGAACCGCGCATCTATGCCGACGCCAGCCGCCTCGATCACATCCTCACGAATCTGCTGGACAACGCGATCAGTTACTCGCCGGATTACAGCGTGATAACGGTACGCGTGCATATCTCGGAAGACCGGCCGGGGATGGTCGACATCGCCGTGCAAGATAGAGGGGCAGGCATTTCGATTTCTGACCAGTCCCGTATTTTTGAGGCATTCTATCGCGCGCGGCAGCCCGAGGACCGCCGCGTCTACGGGCACGGACTCGGCCTGTATATTGCGATGGAGTATGCGCGGCAGATGGAAGCCGGTCTCGAAGTTGAAAGCGAACCGGGCGCGGGCAGCACGTTCCATTTGAATCTGCGGAGGTCGACGCCATGAAAGTCCAGGAGAGAATCCTGATCGTAGATGACGAACCGGTGGTGCGGCAGGTCCTCAGCACACTGCTGGAAACCGAAGGGTTTAGCGTCCTCGAAGCCTCTGACGGCAAGAGCTGTTTGCACCTTGTTTACGAACAGCATCCCGACCTAGTCTTGCTGGATATTTTGATGCCGGACCGGGATGGGCGAGATGTGTGCCGGCTGTTGCGCGCCATGAATCACCGTCTCCCGATCATCATGCTCACGGCGTTGTCGGACGAGCAGGAAAAGGTTGGGCGGTTCGACGACGGCGCGGATGACTATGTCACCAAACCGTTTCATAATCGCGAACTGGTAGCGCGCATCCGCTCGCTGCTCCGCCGGTCGCAACTGAATCCAGCCGACCACTCGCATACTTATCAGGATAGCCTGATCAAAGCGGACTTTGAGGCACGCCAGTTTTTCGTCAACAATGACGAGGTTGTGCTCTCCCCCAAAGAGTGGCGCCTGCTAGAATGTCTGGTCGCCCACAAGGGACGCGCCGTGACCCGCGAGGAATTGCTCCGGCACGTCTGGGGCAAAGCCTATGAGGGCGAGCAAAAGTACGTTAAAGTGTACGTTTCTCACTTGCGCCGGAAAATGGGCGACAATCCGAAAAAGCCCCGCTACATCCATACCGTCCGGGAGCAGGGCTATCTCTTCGAAGCGCACGCGTAATCAATGGCAACGGTCGATTTTTAGCTGTCAATGCCGGGCATTGGATACCGGGAAGCGAACGCGGCGACGGACGCGCGGATGCCGGCGTGCAGACGGGTGTCGTCCACATTCGAGACGACGTCCGCAATCCAATCACCCACCTGAGCCATTTCCTTTTCCTTCATCCCGCGCGTGGTGAGCGCCGGAGTGCCGAGGCGAATACCGCTCGTCACCGTCGCGGGAAGCGGGTCGAATGGGATGAGGTTCTTGTTGCACGTCATCCCGACCGTCTGAAGCAGGTTCGCGGCATCCTTGCCGGTGACCTTCTTGGGGGTCAGGTCGACCAGCAACAGGTGGTTGTCCGTGCCGCCGGAAACCAACCGGACTCCGCGAGCTTCCAATTGCGCGCCGAGCGCCTTGGCATTCGCGACGATTTGCTTCTGATACTCCACGAACGAAGGCTCCAGCGCTTCCTTAAATGCGACCGCTTTGCCCGCAATGACATGTTCCAGGGGACCGCCCTGGGTGCCGGGGAATATCGCCTTGTCGACGGCTTTGGCGTATTCCAGAGTGGAAAGGATCATCCCACCCCGAGGTCCGCGCAGAGTTTTATGCGTCGTGGTCGTCACGACGTCGGCAACGGGAACCGGACTGGGATGAACGCCGGTAGCCACCAGCCCGGCGATGTGCGCGATATCGACCATCAGTTTCGCGCCGACCGCCCTGGCGATGTCGCGGAGCCGGAGGAAATCGATCACACGCGGGTAGGCGGTCGCGCCCGCGACGATCAGCTTGGGATGGTGCTCTTGCGCCAGCCGCGCGATTTCGTCATAGTCGAGGGTTTCGGTCTGGCGGTTGACCCCATAGCCGACAAAATGATACAGTTGCCCGGAGAGGTTGACGGGCGCGCCGTGCGTCAGATGACCGCCCTGGGCGAGACTCATGGCGAGGACGGTATCGCCGGGCTGAATAAGCGCCAGGTAGGCGGCGAGGTTCGCCTGCGAGCCCGAGTGCGGCTGGACGTTCGCGTGTTCTGCTCCAAACAGCCGCTTGGCGCGCTCTATGGCGAGCGACTCTGCCTGGTCGACAAATTCACAGCCGTTGTAGTAACGCTTGGAGGGGTACCCTTCTGCATATTTATTGGTCAGCACCGAGCCAACGGCCTCCAGCACGGCACTGCTCGCGTAATTCTCTGAAGCGATCAACTCAAGTCCCTCTTTCTGTCGCCGGCGCTCCCGTTCGATTATCGCCGCAATTTCCGGGTCCACCTCTGCCAGAGTGGAGATCTGCATTGTTCCCAATTTCGCCATTTCCATACTGTCGCTCCTTCGGTAAAGTGGGCGCATCCATGCGCAAATTCGAATATAGCACACGGCAGGACTTTAATCAAGTTTTGCGCGGTCCGCCCCCTGCGCGTGCGGGCAAAATCCGGACTCGGTTTGACTTTCTACCTTCTCTTTGCTATACTATGTGTCGGCTGAGGTCTGTGAGGAGGAGTGCCGGAGTGGACTAACGGCGCCGCCTTGAAAGCGGATGGGCGATGAGCCACGGAGGTTCGAATCCTTCCTCCTCCGCCGTGAACTGGAGGGGTCGCATAGCCTGGTCTAGTGCGGTCGCCTGCTAAGTGACTACAGGGGCTTTAAAACCCCTGTCGCGGGTTCAAATCCCGCCCCCTCCGCCATTCGACAGTGGTTAGTGTATAGTGGACAGTGGTTTGCTGTCTGTCCACTGACCACTGACCACTAGTCACCATATCACTCCCCGTAGCGCAATTGGATAGCGCGCAGCCCTGCGGAGGCTGAGGTTGCGAGTTCGAGCCTCGCCGGGGAGGCTGCAGAGACACCAACGGAACGCACCGTTCGAAAAGTGTTCGCCGCATCGTCAGGCGCTGAGTTGCCACGCAACTCGGCGTTTTCTTTGGACGGAATGGTCTGCCCTCTGTTTATAATTCAACTTGTTGACAACCTAAACGGTCTTGGGCAAAATGGCGCGCGATCTTAAAGCGGAACAAGGAGTCTGCAGATGGCAATTCTCAAAGAATTGCGGAACTTGCAGTTACTCAGCGCGGTGCTGGCGCTGGTGGGACTAGTGGACTCGCTCTATCTATGGTGGACCAAACTCAGCCACACCGAGATCATTTGTGGCGTGGGGGAATGCGACGTCGTAAACAGCAGCCCGTATGCCACGTTGTTCGGCATACCGGTCGCCGCACTGGGCGCGTTGGGGTATGGCGCACTGCTGGCGCTGGCGCTTTGGGTGCTGATCTCGTCCGACACGACACCTTACTGGCTGACCGATGTGCGGTTGTTCTTCGGCGTCATCGGTTTGCTCTTTGCCGCGTACTTGACGGGCATCGAATTGTTCGTCATTCACGCGATCTGAATCTGGTGCGTGCTGCAGGCTGCAGCCATTACCGGAATTGTGCTGGGGCTGATCGTGGAAAAGCGACTGGAAAACCTACCGGAACCGGCGATGGGACGCCGGTAACGAACAAGGGCAGACACGGGGTGTCTGCCCTTGCAATAGAGCGCGTATGCAAACCCGCTCTATTATGCCATCTCCACAGATCGCGCGGAGCGGTCCTGTGCCGCCAATGCCTTGTGCCGCGCCTCCGTCCCCAAAATCTTTTTGCGAATCCGCAAACTCTTGGGAGTCACTTCGAGCAATTCGTCTTCGGAAATGTACTCGATCGACTCGTCCAGGCTCATGACACGGGGCGGCGTAAGGCGCACGGCAATATCCTCGTTCGAGCTGCGCACGTTCGTCATGTGCTTTTTCTTGCACACATTCACCGCAATGTCCCCTTCACGCGCCTGTTCACCGATCACCATCCCTTCGTACACTTCAATGCCCGGACCGATGAAGAGGATGCCGCGTCCTTCCGCATTGTGCAATGCGTAACTGGTCGCCACACCGGTTTCCCAGGCGACCAGGCTGCCGTGCTCGCGCACCTCGATGTCGCCCGCCACGGGGAGATAGCCGTGGAAGAGGGCATGCATAACGCCCGTGCCGCGGGTCGCGGTCAGGAACTTGTTGCGAAAGCCCAAAAGCCCACGCGTCGGGACCAGGTAACGCAGATGGACGCTGCCATCGTCGGCGGTATGCATTTCCTTCAGATTGCTGCGCCGCGTCCCCAGCATCTCCATCACCACGCCGAGGAAATCGCCCCCCACTTCGATGTACACTTCTTCGACCGGCTCCAGTTTCTGCCCGTTCTCCTCCCGGAAAATCACCTCCGGCTTGGAGACCTGGAACTCGTAACCCTCGCGCCGCATGGTCTCGATCAGGATGGCAAGGTGCAGCTCACCGCGCCCGGAAACGATAAAGGTATCCGGCGTTTCGGTCTCGTCCACGCGCAGACTCACATTCGATTCCAATTCCTTGAACAGCCGCTCGCGGAGCTTGCGCGAGGTGCTCCACGTGGCTTCACGCCCGGCAAAGGGAGAGGTATTGACGCCGAACGCCATCCGGACGGTGGGCGCTTCGACGCGGATCGGCGGGAGCGGCGACGGGCTGGTCGCATCGGCAATGGTTTCTCCGATGTACACCTCAGGCAAGCCGGTCACGGCGACGATCTCGCCCGCCGCGGCTTCTGAAACGGGCGTGCGTTCCAACCCCTCGTGAACGAACAATTCCGCGATCTTGCCCGGTGTCATCGTCCCGTCGTGCGCGATGCGCATCACGGGCTGGGCGGGGCGCAGCGTGCCGGCGGACAATCGCCCGATGGCGATGCGACCCTTGTAGTCGTCGTAGGCGAGCGTGGTCACGAGCAACTGGGTGGGACAGTCCGGCTCGACCTGCGGCGCGGGCAGGTAGTTCAAAATCGTCTCAAACAGCGGCTGCAGGTCCACGCCCGTATCTCCCGGGGTGAGTGTCGCCCGGCCCAGAATCGCGTCGGTATAGACGATCGGAAACTCGGCTTGATCGTCCGTCGCGCCGAGGTCGATGAACAGGTCGAACGTGGCATTGGCGACGTGGTTCAGGCGCGCATTCGGGCGGTCGACCTTGTTAATGACGACGATGGCTTTGTGTCCCATCTCCAGTGCCTTGCGTAGGACAAACCGCGTCTGCGGCATGGGTCCGTCGACGGCATCCACGAGCAGGA
>JBLMXX010000210.1:0-2952 GCA_050257995.1 Acidobacteriota bacterium
CCGCGCGGGGATGCTGAGGGAATAAAGTCGCGCACCGCACCGTCTTGCTCCTGTCAGGCACGGAAATAGTGGAGCCAGATATGGAATTAGCGGAGCGGCAGCATGCAGACGGATTCTTTGCTCAACCAACCGAGTGCGCGTGAGATGGACCTTGCGCCGTTGCGCTACGGCGCCTGGACCCAGGAGACGCCGATCAACGCGCCGCGGCCGCCTTTCGACCGGCTCACTATAGGCCTGCACTGGGGAACTGTTCTTCTCGCGCTGGTCCTATTCGTCAGCGCGTGGTTGCACGCGCTCGCGGAGACAAGGCAGAGCGACTTCACACCGGTTCTGCTCCAGGTTCACCGGTCGTCTGGCGTGACCATTTTGATCGTCACGGCGCTTCGCCTGGCCTGGCGGTTGACCAACGCGAGCCTGCCGCCCTTCCCCACACAAATGACCAAGCTGCATCGCGCTACGGTCAAATTGAACGAATACGGGCTTTACGCGCTTCTTATCGGCCAGCCGGCGACGGGCTTGCTCGCCACGCTCTTTGATGGACGTCCATTCGCTCTGTACTTTTGACAGCTTCCGCCACTCATGTCCCGGGACGTGACGTTACAGGCCGCTTTCCATTTTTCGCATGAACTCGGCGCATGGGCGCTCGCGGGTTTGGTCGTGGGCCATGCAGCCGCAGCTCTTTTTCACCATTTCGTGCTTCGCGACGATGTACTCGAGTCCATGGCTCCTGTGATTGCAATGGCACGTCCCAACCAGGAGCTCGCAACCGACCACACCGTTACCGAAACGCTTTAGATAGCGAAAGCTATTTCGCTCGAATGGATTCAGACGTCACCAGTCGTGGGACAATCTTTAGTTTATCGATCTTTCTTGATACTCGCGATCAACCGGCGGCGCGCTCGGGCGAGCCGCGACATCACGGTGCCTATGGGCACTTCAGTCGTCTCAGCGATCTCGCGATAGTCAAGGCCCTCAATGTCGCGCAGCACCAGCGTCTCTCGGAACGGCGTGGGTAGCGCCGCGATTGCCGCGCGGAGCTGCTCGGCGTCGACTTTTGCGATGAGCGCTGCCTCTGGCGTCTCACCGTCCGGGCCGCCTGGATTGGCCTGCGCAAGCTCGACCGCTTCGAGATCTTCGACCATGATTACCGCGGTCGGACGATTCTTGCGGAGCCATGAGTAGGCGGTATTGCGCACGATGCTCAGCACCCAAGACCGGGCACTGCCGCCCGCAAACTCTCGAATGGCGCGAAAGGCGCGTAACGACGCATCCTGCACCACATCTTCGGCGTCCGTACGATTGCCGACTAACCAGTGCGCCAGCCGATAGGCGTCGTCGATGTGCGGTATCACCACGCTCCTGAAGCGGGCATTGTCATCGAGGCCGCTCAACGAATCTTGAGTACCAGAGGCGACCAACCGCATTGTTGGCCTTTCAGATTTAATTGGTCTAATGCTGACCGGCAGAGAGGTTATAGACATCGCGCCCGCTCCCGACCCGTTACAATTCGGTTGGGCTGGTGCGGAACAAACGAGCAAAATCCTCCAAGTCCTTGAGGGCGACGTCAGAGATGGCCCAGTAACTCACACCGTTTTCGATCCAGTGCACCAAGTTATAGCCGTTTATCGTGCGCAGAGTCCTGTCCAAGATGGAGCTCTCGGCTGGAACCGCCGTAACGCTGATGATGTGCTTGGCATGTCGATAGACCAACGTCGGGACAGGCGTCTGGCCGACCACGTCGATGCGCCCCCCAATCAGTGGGAAATTATCTTTCGCAAGGTCAACAACGCGCGGCGAATTTGGAATACGGCCATTGAACCAGGGCTTTACCGTATGGCGATCCGATGACACTACATCGACCGGTTCTGGCGCCATCAACGCACGAATGTGGTCAGAAACGAGCACGTCCGCGACCGTGGTTGTCGGCCGAGATCCGACCACGAACCACGTCGAGCTGCCAGTGACCATTGCAGTTAAGAGGATAGATGCCGCAAGCGCTCGCCATGACGGCTGCGCGTTTTGTCGCCTCATGCCTATCGAGGCTTCAATGCGGGGACGCAGCCCGGACGGCGCTTCCTCACGCGGCAGCCGTTCACGAATTAGCCGCTGCAAGGCCTTAACGCGCTCGCTTTCGGCCGCAAGCGCCGGGTCCGTGCTCATCTGTTGCGCAATTCCCAGCGCGTTGGCGGGGTCGAGCTCGTCGTCCAGATAGGCATGAACCAACAGCACGGAGTTGTCGTCAGTCTTTGAGCGGGTCATGATTTTTTCATCCGGTGGCGAAGGTCAGCAATCGGGCGCGTCCCTCACCTCTACAATCTGACGTTACGGTGTCGGTCGTTTTCTTTGCCTTTACAATAGGTTAAATGGCTGCATCAGTAGCACGTATTGTGACCTCGTTAAAAAGACTCTGCCACGATCCGATTCATTCCCGAAGGAACGAGAATTTTTTCGGTGCTGTTTCGATGACGAACTTTCAAGATAAAGAGGGCGGGCACGGGCCCGCCGAAAGCCGCGCCGGGTGCCGGAACCATGGCGAAAGCGTGTAGGCCGCTTTGACCGATTGCAGGAATTGCAGGTGCTTGGTTCTGATAAGTAATCGGATTATTTGTGAACTTCAGCACGTTGCCAGTGCCGTCACAAGTGCAGAACGACTGGGCAAATGCCGGCGTTGCGATGGCCGGCGTCCCAATGACGCCCACCGCAGCCTAGTTGGTTAGAAACTTCTTCATGTTACGTCTCCTGTAATTGATGGTCTCACGGGAGGAGACTGAAAACCGGCTGCGTTATTCCCCGCCTTAGGCGGTTTGCGCCCGCATTCGCGATAACGTTTTCATGAAACAAATTTGAGAAATTTTCCGGGAATAAAAATTTTATCCGACCGGACGGCCGCGATGACATCTTTGTGATGTTGCTGCCTGCGGGAATAAATCGCCGCCCTGTCCAGTCTAGGCC
>JBLMXX010000211.1:0-8555 GCA_050257995.1 Acidobacteriota bacterium
AGGTCAAATAGGTTGCGTGTTCGTTCAAGTTGCATTATAATTGGCGTGAAAATGCTAAGAAAGTGAAAGGAACGCTTTGGACATTTCGCAAGATCCAAGGCAGCCAGACGTGAATCTGGATATGCCAGAGTCTCTGCCGGAACAATTGCCTCCCCAGGTCGCACCCCAGTCGTCCTTGTGGACGGGACTCGGCACGGCACTGCGCGAGTTGATTGAAACTCTATTGCTGACGCTCGTCATCTTTTTGTTGATCCGGTTTGCCGTGCAGAACTTTCGGATTGAAGGGTTTAGCATGGAGCCGAACTTCCACGACGGCGAATTTCTTCTGGTCAACAAGCTTGTTTACATGCTCCACGCCCCTGACCGCGGGGATGTGGTTGTCCTCCGTTATCCTCCGGTTCCCTCCCGCGATTTCATAAAGCGCGTAATCGGTCTCCCGGGTGATCGAGTCGAAATCATGACCGGCAAGGTCTACATCAATGGCGAAATATTGTCAGAGCCCTATCCACTCAACGAAGGGTCCTATACTTATGGACCTGTGACGGTTGGGCCTGACGAGTATTTCGTGCTGGGCGACAATCGTAATAATTCCAGTGATTCCCATTCTTGGGGAATGTTGCCGTCAAAGAATATTGTCGGCAAAGCCTGGTTTGCGTACTGGCCCCCGCAGCTCATCGGGGTGGTACCTACCTATTCTTACGCCTCAGGTAAATGACCTCCTGTGACCATCAAAGATGATGAGGTGCGATTACTTGTGCGCCAGGCGGTAGACCGCGTACTCGCGGAAAAAGCCATTCCTTCGGGCGCGTCTGGCTACCTATCTCCCTCTGAAAAGACGGTGGCACTGGGCGCCGATCACGGCGGATTCGCGATGAAACAAGATTTGGCCGGATATTTACGTGAACTCGGCTATCGGCTGAATGATTGCGGGACTTTTTCAACCGATCCGGTCGATTATCCGGATGTGGCTTATGCGGTTGCGAAGTTGGTCTCTGATGGCGCTGTGTGGCGGGGAATTGTCGTAGACGGTGCGGGGATCGGCTCGGCGATGGTTGCGAACAAGGTGCCGGGAGTGCGCGCCGCCTTGTGCTATGACCTCTCCACGGCCCGGAACGCTCGTGAGCACAACGATGCGAATGTCTTGGCGCTGGGAGCGCGTTTGATCGGCATCGGACTGGCCCGCGATATTACAAAACTGTTTCTAGAGACGGAATGCACGGAAGAGCGCCATAAAAAGCGTGTGGCAAAGATCATGGATGTGGAGAAGCGTTACCTGAGAAAATGATCCGATGACGGTATCCAACGTTTCAGTTGAAGAAATCACGCGGGCAATCCTTCATGCACTGACCAAGTATGCCGTTCCGCTCTCTGGTGTTGCCGAGGAGGGGGATTGTGCCGATTGCCAGATTTGTGCCCAGAAATGCCCTGAGCGCGTGCGCCAGATCGTCGGCGCCGGCGCGACCCGCGTCTCTGCCAGGAGTGGAGTCTTTGCTGTGCCCCAAGATATTGCCAAGTTCATTGACCATACCCTTTTGAAACCCGAAGCAACGCCTGTTGAGATTGAGAAATTATGCAAGGAGGCAAAAGAGTATCACTTTGCCTCTGTCTGTGTAAACCCTCCCTATGCAAGACAATGCGCCCAAATCTTGCGCGGCACCGATGTCGCCGTGTGCGTTGTCGTCGGTTTCCCTCTCGGTGCGCATACGACCGAAACCAAAGTTTTCGAAACCAAACAAGCAATCTCGGATGGGGCTACCGAGATAGACATGGTTATCAATATTGGATTATTGAAAGCCAAACAGGACCGGTTGGTTTACGCTGACATCAAAGCAGTCGTGGCTGCTGCGCACGCGGTCGATGCTATTGTCAAGGTCATCATTGAAGCTGCATTGCTGACAGATGACGAAAAGGTGCGTGCATGCCAATTGTCAAAGGAGGCCGGAGCAGATTTCGTAAAGACCTCAACCGGCTTTGGGCCCGGAGGCGCCACGGTTCACGACGTGGCATTGATGAGCCGAGCGGTTTCCGGCGAGTTGGGCGTCAAAGCCGCAGGCGGCATCCGTAACTATGAACAAGCGCAAGCGATGGTCCAGGCAGGTGCTACCCGCATTGGGGCTAGTGCGGGTGTCAAGATTGTCCAGGAAGCATGGGAAAGGGATAAGGTAAAGGCATGACGGATTCCCCTTCCGCGCGAATCGACCGGATTCAGGTCGTCAAGGACGCCGCAGCAGAGCCCACGCGGCGTCTTTTTCCGTCTCTCCCCTATCTGGCCCTCGTCCTTGGGTTGGCCGCGATAGGATCCTCGGCCATCTTTGTCAAGTGGGCGAATGCGCCAGGACCCGTTACCGGATTCTATCGGATGGTGATTGCCAGCGGGCTGATCGCGCTCCCATTTGCCCTGCAAGTGCGGCGGCGGAGCCCCCTCTCGATGCGTCACTTGGGATTCGCGATATTGGCGGGGGTGTTCTTCGCAGGTGACCTGGCGACGTGGAACACAGCGGTTGTTCTTGGTAACGCGGCGAACGCTACCCTGTTTGGCAATTCTTCCCCCATCTGGGTCGGACTGGGCGTCGTGGTCCTCTTCAAAGAAAAATTGCGCCCGGCGTTCTGGGCGGCCATACTCATTACCATGCTGGGAGTTATAGTCATTCTGGGCGAGGATTTCTTCATTCACCCTAGTCTGGGTCTCGCCGACCTGTTGTCCTTGCTCGCCGGGTTCTCTTATGCCATGTTCTTTCTGGCTACTCAACGCGCGCGCGACGGATTGAGCTCTTTGACATCCTGGTGGGTATCCGCAGCAACCAGCGCGGCAATCTTGTTCGCACTGGCCTTCGTCTTACAACAGCCGCTGTTGGGATATTCGATGCAATCCTATGCGGACATGGTCGCGTTGGCGCTGGTGACGCAGGTCGCCGGTTGGCTCGCGCTCAATTATGCCCTGGGGCATCTGAGTGCTTCCGTCGTCTCGGCGACGATGTTGGGACAGCCCGTTATTACTGCGATTTTGGGCGTGCCGCTTCTCAGCCAACCGATCAGCTACTTACAGATTATCGGCGGCATTATTGTGCTGGCAGGCATATTGATGGTCCATCGAACGAACACGCAAACATCAGCGTGACGAGATTCCGAGTAGATTCAACAAACCTAGAACGACGGAGTTGTCATCATGCCTCCACTCTACGCAGCAGCCATTGATCAGGGGACGACTGGCACCCGTTTCATGATTTTCGACCATGCAGGCAAGGTCGTTGCTTTTCATTACGAAGAGCACAAGCAAATCTATCCACAGCCCGGCTGGGTCGAGCACGACGCTCGCGAGATCTGGGAAAAAGTCCGCGCGACGATTGGCGCGGCCATGGCAAAGGGCGGTCTGCACGCCGGTAATCTAGCAAGCATTGGCATTACGAACCAGCGCGAGACGACGCTGGTTTGGAATCCCAAGACGGGTGAACCGTATTACAATGCTATTGTTTGGCAGGATACCCGGACGCAAGAGATTTGTCAGCGTCTGATAGACGACGGAAAAGCCGACCTCATCCGCCAAAAGACCGGGTTGACTATCGCTACCTATTTCTCCGGACCGAAAATCCGATGGCTCTTGGAAAATGTCCCTGGACTGCGCGCCCGCGCGGAGCAGGGGGAAGCAGTCTTTGGCAACATAGACACTTGGGTGATCTGGAACTTGTCGGGGGGACCTCGCGATGGAGTACACATCACCGATTATACAAATGCATCTCGGACGATGCTGCTGAACCTGCGAACGCTGGACTGGGATGACGAATTGCTCAACCTCTTTGGCATCCCGCGCCCGATGCTGCCCAAACTGCGCCCATCCTCCGATCGCAACCTGTATGGCTTTACCGATCCAGCCGGTCCTTGCGGCGGGCGTGTGCCAATCTGCGGAGACCTTGGTGATCAACAAGCAGCGCTTTTCGGGCAGGTCGGCTTTGACGCTGGAGAAGCCAAGAATACCTATGGCACTGGCTGTTTCATGTTATTAAACACTGGGAAGGAAATCGTGCCGTCCCCGAGCGGTCTGCTGACGACGGTTGCCTCCAATGGGAATGTTTGCTTTGCGCTCGAAGGGTCGATTGCTATTGCCGGCGCGGCGGTGCAGTGGCTCCGCGATAATCTCAAGTTGATCCAGGATGCGGCAGAGACCGAAGAGATCGCTCAATCGGTCCAGGACGCGGGAGGTGTGTATTTTGTGCCCGCGTTCAATGGATTATTTGCCCCGCATTGGGATATGTACGCGCGTGGCACTCTGGTTGGAATGACGCAGTATACCACGCGGGCGCATCTTGTCCGTGCCACACTGGAAGCCATTTGCTACCAAACGCGCGAGGTGCTGGAAGCGATGGAGCTGGATTCGCACGTCTCGCTCAGGACGCTCAAGGTGGATGGGGGTGCGGTCAAGAACAATTTCCTGATGCAGTTGCAGGCCGATATTCTGGGGACGCAAGTGGTTCGTCCTATTGTGAATGAGACGACGGCGTTGGGTGCCGCATATGCGGCGGGTCTCGCCGTCGGGTTCTGGAAATCACTGGAAGAATTGAGGCAGAACTGGGGGATTGACGGCATTTTCGAGCCGCAGTGGGACCAAACACGCCGCGAAGAGGGCTATCGCGGCTGGAAAAAGGCCGTGGAACGGGCGAAGGGATGGCTTCGCGAGTAGGTGAATTTGCCTCCGACAGGGATGACCGAAACGGATGGGTAATGCGCGCCCATCCGTTTTCAGGTTCCGGAGCGGTTGACTTTTGCCGCGAGCGAGGTTTGATGCTATAATCCACTTCAGAGCATCAGAAAGAGAGGATGACCATGCCGCGAGAGAATTTTGAAGACCAATTAAAGCGATTGCAGGATGAACTGCTGGCAATGGGCGAACTGGTGGACCAGGAGCTTTCACAAGCTGTGCATGCATTGGTACAGCATGACATCTCGCAGGCAGAACAAGTCGTCGCCGGTGACGATCGCATCAATCTCAAACAGCGCGATATCGAAGAGAAATGCCTCATTCTCATCGCCACCCAGCAGCCGTTGGCGTCGGATCTGCGTGCCATCTTTTCAATTGCGACGATTGCGAGCGACCTGGAGCGTATGAGCGACCACGCCAAAGGGATTGCGAAACTCTTCTTGCGGATGGCGGATCAGCCGCTGCTCAAGCCACTCATCGACATCCCACGGATGGCAGAAAAGGACCGCTTTATGCTGCGTGAACAGCTGCGCGCCTTTGTCACGCGAGATGCGAATCGAGCCAAGCTGCTTGCAGCAGAGGACGACGAGATCAACCGGTTGTACGATCAGATTTACCGCGAGCTCTTGACATTCATGATGGAAGATCCGCGCACCATCGGTCGGGCCACCTACTTATTGTGGATTGCCCACAATCTCGAGCGCGTCGGTGACCGTACGACCAATATCGCGGAACGGACCGTGTTCCTCCTCACGAGTGAGATTCAGGAGCTGAACGCGGATCAGTGGAGGAACTGATGAACCTTGAAGAAGCAGTCCAGTTGGTGAACTGGCTGGACGAAGAACATCGTAAGGACAAAGCCCAGATCATCGAACTGCAAAACCAGATCGGTCAGCAGTATACGCAGATCGCGGCATTGAATAAAAACCTACAGGATCTTGAAGAGCGACTGGTGCGCGTGCAAAGTCAGGCGCTGCGCTATTCGCAGATCGAGCAGGCGATCGGGCAGTCCAAGGCTGAAGTCCAGATAATGCTCGACCAGTATGAAAAGACTCGCGTGCAGTCGGAAGAAGATGTTTTCAAGATCCGCCAGTTGGAACGTGAGCGTGAAGACCAAGTCCATTCGTCGCTGCAAATGCAGATTGAGGGTCTGCAGCAATTCCAGCGCTCTATCGTCGGGGACCACGAGTTGTTGACTCGGCTCGATTTGGTCATGGTCACGCTCCAGCGCGAGCTGGAAGAGGGCATCCGCCGCGACGAAGGCTACGACCAGCGTCTGCAAATCCTTGAAGAGTGGGTACCCCGTTTTGGGCAGTTGGCGAGCGAGCAGCGCGCCCTCAGCGAGCGGTTGCGCCAAGAGCGCGCCGAAGCGGCGGAAGGTGCCCGCCGCGCCGAGCAGCAGCGCGCCCGCCACATGGCGGAGTGGGGAGAGCAGATGAAGGCGAGCCGCCGCGAAATTGACGATTGGCTCACCGACATGCGCGGAATCAAAGAACAGCACAAGGAAGACCGCAAGATATATCCCCAACTCCAGGAACTGGAAGACCGGCTCAAGCCGCTGGAATCGCGCCTTTTACAGTGGCAGAGGTTGGTTGAGGAAACGCGCCATAAGGAACGCGAGCAACTAGTCTCGGACATGGAGAAACGCTGGCAACAGCAGATGGGCGAATGGCAATTCCTGCGCGACGAGTGGAACAAACGGCTTTCGGCAATCAGCGAAAGAATTGGCAAGCTCGAGGATTGGCGACCAGAAGTGCTCACAGCCATCCACGAGTTTGTGGAAAAAGTTGACAAAGAACGGCGCGAGCGGATCGCCATGGTCATCGAAGTTGCCAAAAGCATCATTGAAATGGAACGCCAGCGGTCGACTGCGAATATTGGGAAGGTGGCAGATGATTTGCTCGTTCGCTTGGAAGGCGACAAGGTCACCAGCAAGTCCAAGCGGGCGTCCAAGGCGGCCGTGGAGGCATAGTCTGTGCGCGTAATTGGGACGGCGGGGCACGTCGATCACGGCAAATCGACGCTCGTCAAGGCCCTGACCGGCATTGACCCCGATCGTTTGAAAGAAGAAAAAGAACGGGAGATGACGATTGACCTCGGCTTTGCGTGGCTCACTCTGCCGAGCGGCAATATTGTTAGCATCGTCGACGTGCCGGGTCATGAAGCGTTCATTAAGAACATGCTTGCCGGAGTCGGCGGTATTGATGCGGCTATGCTCGTTATCGCGGCGGATGAGGGCGTGATGCCTCAAACGCGCGAGCATCTGGCCATTTTGGATCTGCTCCAGGTCAAAGGCGGGTTGGTGGCTCTGACAAAATCCGACCTGGTTGATGGCGATTGGCTTGAAATGGTCTCCGCGGATGTGCGCCAGGAATTGCAAGGCACGGTGTTGGCGAACGCCCAATTGATTCCCGTCTCGTCCAAGACACGCCAGGGGCTGGATAGGCTAATGGCCGAACTTGATCGCCTCTTAGAGATGGTTTCTCCCAAGAATGACTTTGGCAAACCGCGCCTGCCCATCGATCGGGTCTTTTCCATTGCGGGGTTCGGTACCGTCGTCACCGGTACGCTGGTGGATGGGAGCCTCGCGATCGGGCAAGAAGTCGAGATCGTGCCAAGCGGCAAGCGCGGGCGCATTCGCGGTTTGCAGGAGCATAAGGAAAAGATCGACCGGACATTGCCGGGCAACCGCGTGGCGATCAATCTTTCCGGTCTCGGTGTGGATGAACTCAAGCGTGGTGAGGTTGTCGCTCTGCCGGGTACGCTCGGTGCGACAAGGTTGCTCGACGCGCGTGTACAGTATCTCGCCTCCGCCCCCAAGCCACTTCCCCATAACGCCCAAGTGGACTTTTTTGCCGGGGCGGCCCAAGTACCAGGCCGCGTTCGATTGCTTGATCACGAACAACTCGAACCTGGCGAGAGTGGTTGGATTCAGATACAGTTGGCCGAGCCCGTCGCGCTCGCCAAGAACGATCGTTTCATCATTCGCTTTCCGTCACCGAGCGTTACCGTCGGCGGCGGTTCTGTCGTGGATGCTCACGCCCAGACGCGCCATCGCCGCTTTCGGCCGGAGGTTGTCGTACGGCTGGAGACACTCGCGCGCGGCACACCCGACGAGCTAGTCCGCCAATTCCTGGCTGCCCGCGGGATTGGTCCCGCGAGTCTCAAGGAGATTGTGAGCGGTACCGGTTTGACGGCGGACTCTATTGCCTCGGTATTGGATGCCCAGATGGAGACGGGGACCGTTATCGCCCTCGGAACGGGCGAGGCGCGCAGCTATGTCTCCAACCCCGGCTGGCAGGCATTGGTTGGAAAAATCGGGACGGCATTGGACGACTTTCATCGCCAGTATCCTTTGCGAGCGGGACTGCCTCGAGAAGAGCTTAAAAGTCGACTGGGACTCTCCGCCCGCGTCTTCGACCAGCTTATAGATCGGGCGAGTGCCGAAAACGTCCTCGCTGCGGCAGAGGATGTAGTGCATCGTTCCGATTTCATCGTCAAGTTCGACCCGGTTTTGCAGCGCAAGGTCGACGAACTCCTTGCCGAGTTTACGCGGGCGGCATACGCTCCGGCTTCCGCGCAAGAAGCCGAAATAGCTATCGGCGGCGAAGCCCTCAGTGCTGTAATCGCGGAAGGCAAATTAGTGCGGCTCAGCGAAACGGTGGTCCTGGCACCGAAAGCATTCGACGCCATGCGAGACTGGGTGATTTCGACCATTCGTACGCAGGGACAGGTGACTGCAGGCCAGGTGCGTGATCAGTTCGATACGAGCCGCAAATATGCGATTGCACTCCTCGAATATCTGGACGAAAAGCGCATCACCAAGCGTGTCGGTGATGCTCGTGTGCTGAGATGAGCAGTC
>JBLMXX010000212.1:0-4516 GCA_050257995.1 Acidobacteriota bacterium
CCGGCGCCAGGCGGAAATATTTCTTGGGCGGCACCTCGCGAAAGTCATCCTGGTCGATCCAGAGCTCTCTTGAGAAAGGTACCTGGCGTGTCCCCATGGAAGCGTCCTCGGGATTGTTCACCGCCTCCATCTCTTCGACCTGACCTGCCGGGTAGTTCTCGATCACGACTTTGAGAGGACGCAGGACCGCCATCCTCCGGGGGGCGCGGCGGTTCAAGTCCTCGCGCACGCAGTGTTCGAGGAGCGCGATATCGATGAGGTTCTGCTTCTTGGCAACGCCGACCCGTTCGCAAAACTCGCGGATCGACTGGGGGGTATAACCGCGCCGCCGCATGCCGGAAAGCGTTGGCATTCGCGGGTCGTCCCATCCCGCGACAATACGATCGTTCACGAGCTGGAGCAATTTGCGCTTGCTGACGACGGTATGGCTCAGGTTCAGGCGCGCAAATTCGATCTGCTGGGGATGGAAGATGCCCAGCGCGTCGAGAAACCAATCGTAGAGCGGCCGGTGATCTTCGTATTCCATCGTGCACAGCGAGTAGGTGACCCGCTCGATCGAATCGGACTGACCGTGTGCCCAGTCGTACATCGGATAAATGCACCAGCGGTCACCCGTGCGATGATGGGATGCCTTGCGGATCCGGTACATCACCGGGTCTCTCAGGTTCAAGTTAGGCGAAGCCATGTCAATCTTGGCGCGCAGGGTCCGGCTGCCGTCTTCAAATTCACCTGCGCGCATACGCGCGAACAGGTCCAGGTTTTCTTCGACCGAGCGCTTGCGATAGGGGCTTGCGCGTCCCGGCTCCGTCAGAGTGCCCCGGTATTCTCGAGTCTCTTCGGCGCTGAGATCATCAACATAGGCCTTGCCGGCTTTGATCAGATCAACTGCCCATTGATAAAGCTGTTCGAAATAATCAGAGGCATAATATAGATTCTCGCCCCAATCAAAGCCCAGCCATCGGATATCCTGCTGGATCGACTCGACATACTCCACTTCTTCCTTGGTCGGATTGGTATCGTCGAAGCGGAGGTTGCAGTGACCGCCGAATTCGGCGGCGAGGCCAAAATCCAGGCTGATCGCCTTGGCATGACCGATATGCAGGTACCCGTTCGGCTCCGGCGGGAAACGCGTTACGACGCGCCCACCAAATCTCCTATTAGCCGTTTCTTCTGCGACGATTGTACGGACAAAGTCCGTCGTTTTGGCCGGTTCAGAGTTGCCCATAGATTAAATCCAATCGGATAAACTGGTTGGGCAGCGCGGCTGCCCCTAACGGTCATAGTATATACAATAAGGCGCGTACGTCAATTCAAAGCCAGGGTTGCCGAAAATCGCGTGGTGGTTGTTGCATTCCGGTTCCAGTTCACATATAATCGCTCGAACATCCAAGTAAGAGGTTTTCTCGCTGAACACGCAGGTGCTCTTCACGTTCGTTCTCATTCTGGTACTCACCTATAGTTTCCTCAATGGCATGAACGATTCCGGCGGCTTGGTCGCCGCCGCCATTTCCTCCCGTTCGATGAGCCCGCGCTTTGCCCACGATGTGGCCGCAGTTGCCGAATTCACCGGGCCTTTTTTATTCGGCACGGCGGTCGCCGCGGCCATCGGCAAAGATCTGGTCCAACCGGGCGCTATTTCGCTCCCCGTGCTTTTCGTGGCGATCTTGAGCGCGATTGCCTGGAATGTCACCGCGTGGTATACCGGACTGCCGTCCAGTTCGACTCATGCGCTGCTCGGCGGACTGATCGGAGCGGTGAGCATCGGATATGGATTTCAAGGGCTATATTTCGCCGGTTTTGCCAAGGTGTTGTTATCTTTGTTTTCCGCGCCATTTGCCGGTTCGCTCGCGGGCTATGCGTTCATGCGGTTGACCCAACTCCTGACCCGGAATGCTACGCCCTCCGTCAATCAGTTTTTCAAATCTGCCCAACCCTTCAATGTCATCGCTCTCGCCCTGAGCCATGGAACGAATGATGGTCAGAAAGGGATGGGGCTCGTCGCCATGGCGTTGGTTGCGGCGGGGTACGAGAATACCTTTGTCGTTCCGTTTTGGGCTACGCTGCTCGTCGCCTTTGCCTTGATGCTGGGAGTTGGAATTGGGAGTTCCCGTATCATGCGCACGGTAGGGCGCCGCATTTATAAATTGCGCCCGGTCCATGCGTTCGCAGCGCAGACGGCATCCGCGACGGTTGTTTTGGGTGCCGCGCTTTTGGGCGGTCCCGTCAGTACGACCCAAGTGGTGAGCACCGCGATTATGGGAGTTGGCACCGCCGAGCGCGTGAACGCCGTGCGTTGGCACATCGCCGGGCAGATTGCGACGGCTTGGCTGGTTACGATTCCCGCCAGTGCCATTTTGGCAGCGATTCTGGGGCTGATTTGGACGCGGTGGTCCGGCCTTTAAGCCAAAGTGAAATTGATAAAACCGCGTTGACACGCACCCGGCTCGCGACTATAATCCTCGGCGCACGGTGAACGCGGGTTGTTCGCCGGACAAAGCACGGCATCCTTATATTCCAAGCGATGAGGTACAAACGATGATCAGCGTCAACACCCTTGACGAGAAGGCGGCAGAACAGGACACCGGTCCCTCTTTCGAGGGGCATGTCCGCAAGCACATGCTCGTCGGAAGTGGACAGAGCAAAGAACTCGAACTGCTGGCGGTTTACTTTAGCGCAGGTGCGCGTACCAAGCCGCATATCCACGAAAAAGACCAGGTGCTCCATTTCGTTCAGGGCAGAGGTATCGTCGCGACAGAGACCGAGAAAAGAATCTGCTCTGCGGGAGATGTCGTCACCGTGAGCGGCGGCACGTGGCACTGGCACGGCGCCACGCGGAGCGAATCCATGTGTCACATCTCGATTCGACAACCCGGTACGACAAATTGGGATGTCGACCTGAAGAACTGGTCCGAGTATTAACTCATGAGGATGGCATCGGAAACGACAATCGCCCGTCTGCACAGAGCAGCACGGGCGACTTTGTTCTTAACCGAGGTAATCGCCGAAGGAGCATTTGTATATAGCGAAAAGGTCAAGAAACCGGCGGGACATAGACGAACCCGTCCATGATGCGGCGGGCTGTTCGATAGACGGTTCCACAGAGATACTTGAACTCTGACCCGTCCCATCGCACGTCTGCCTCCACTTGGATCGAACCGCTCGGGTGACCGATCCGCACGTCTGGAGATTTTCGTCGTTCCGGGGGAACCATTTCGTACACGACCGTCCCTTCGATCCCCGCCGCGCCTGCGGTACCGACCGCACCCGTGATCGGATACGCGCCATGCGGAATGCCCATCGAAAGCATACGCGCGACGACATCAATCTCCCTGGCTGATATAACCAAGCCGCCACCCATCTGGTATTCTGCCGGCGGAGAAACAAATGCAATTTTTGGAACCGACCGTACCTTTTGGGTTGCCTCTTTCCAGTCCCGGGCGAGGCCCATCCGTACCGCCGCGGCCGCACGGATTCCTTCGAGCCGCGCCATCAATTCGAGATTCGATTCGATCTGGTTTGGCAACTCTGTTCCTGCGAGACCCAGGTCCCGGGCGCGAACAAAGACGAATGGGTTCGCGGCGTCCACGAGCGAGACCACCATCGGACCAAACTCGGTATCCAGAGTCTCCTGCCGCTTACCGGTCGGGAGAAGTCGACCGGTCCGGGCTCCCCCGGGGGATTCAAAATCAAGCGCGACACGTGCTCCGGTTCCCGGCACACCGGCGATCTGGTAATCGCCTTCGACCTTTGCCCTGCCGCCTTCAACCAATACATGCGCGACAATATATTTCCTTGTGTTTGTGTTGTAAATGCGCACTAGCGTTTCCGGCTCGCGCGTCTCTACCAATCCTTCGTCGATGGCATATGGTCCCACCGCCGCCGAAATATTGCCGCAGTTCCCTTCGCGATCAATCAGCGCATTCTTGTGGCTTCCCTGTCCAAAGGTATAATCCACTGTATTGGGTTCACCGCTCCGTGCTGAGATGATCGCCACCTTGCTCGTGCTCGAAATCGGGCCGCCCAAACCGTTGACGAGGCGACCCGTTGGATCCGGATTGCCCAATGCCGCAAGTAGAATTCGATCCTGGGTCGCGATATCTCCCGGCAAATCCTCACGGCGAAAGAACAAGGCTTTGCTCGTCCCCCCCCGCATGATCGTACACGCTATCCGTCGATGCATGCTTGCCTCTCACTCCAATGTCAATTCTTTGGCGGAGACGATAACGCCATCCTCATCGCCATAAACATAATGCCCCGGCGCAAATGTCACCCCTGCAAATGTAACCGGAATGTCTCTCAGACCGCCCCCGTCCTTTTTAGGCCGCAACGGGTTGGAATTCAGTGCCTTGACGGCGATAGGAACCCGGGCAATCTCGTCTGAATCTCGAATACACCCATGGAGCAAAATGCCTGCCCAGCCATTTTTGTAGGCAAGGTCGGCGATGATTCCGCCGACGAGCGCGCAGCGCAACGACCCGCCGCCATCGACGACAAGCACCCGCCCTTGTCCCGGCTC
>JBLMXX010000213.1:0-8254 GCA_050257995.1 Acidobacteriota bacterium
GCTGCGCCCAATTCGTGAGCCAGGTCAATGCTGTGCTGAACGGCGACGACACCCGCCTGGCGATCGCTCTCGTCGGGCGCCGAGATGAGCCAATTCCGTTCCTTGAGAGTTCCGGTCGACACATCCGCCGGACAGGGCTCGTGCAGGCTCGCAATGTGATACCCGTTTTTCAGGTCCAACCCCTTGAGCATTTGCGAGTCTACCGCGTGATTCAATTCAAAGCGGGTAAAACCAATTGCCTGGCCGGCCTTGAAGAAATCGGCCAGGTTTGGAAACCTGCCAACACCCCACATTGTCGATAAAGCAACCTCAACCATCCTTCACTCCAAATACCAAGATATAGAGCACCAATACAGCGAGGCTGGCCCGTCGACCTCGTGTTTCAACCAGGCCAGCCCCGAAACCGGCGTCAAAAGTCTAGCATATCTGCAGATAATCCCCGACAGTAGTTCACGATCAGAGCGATTCGACGTGCACCTGCAAAGGTCGGAAGATTGGCAGGTCCAATAGGCCGGCGAGAGAGCTCGCATAATAATCGGCTTTGGCTTCCGGGTCGTAATTGACGGCGACCGTCACCAGACCCGCTTGCCGGGCGCCTTCGAGTTCGCCCGCATCATGACCGACGAATGCAGCTTGGGCGGGCTTGAGCCCGGCTTGTTCGAGAGCATTCAAATACATCTCCGGTTCCGGTTTGTGGGCGCCCAAAGTCGAAGAGCATGCGACCACCCTTATGAATTGAGCCACCCCTACTTTCTCCAGCCAGGCCATTTTCCACTCGACCGGGTAAACCGTGTCGGTGATGATACCCAGCACATAGCCGCGCGCTTCCAATCCTGCCATTGCCTCTTTGCCACCCGGATAGGCAAAGACGTCAAAGGTATGATCGAGAATTTCCTTTCTCAATTTAGCGCGCAAGGTAAGGTCGTCGACACGGTGCAGAGCCAAAACTTGGTCCCAGTATGTTTCATGGCTGAGGCGACCCTCGGTCGCCAAGAGATGAAGTTCCTTCTTCCGCGCGTTGTTTTCCTTCGATAGCTCAGGCGGATAGCCGAGTTCCACCAATCGACGCCTGGCGAACGTGCCTGTTGTTTCCTTCCGATCATAGAAAACTCCCGCAGCGTCGAAAAAGATACCCCGTATCATGGAACGGTCTCCGGAAGGTCACTTGCCAGTATAGGGCGGGTTTCTATCAGATCAACCACTTGCATCAAACTCTCCACGATGGCGTCGGGCTGTTCGGTATCTTTGTCAGTATCGGCCTTGGTGGTGAGAAAGGACTTGATCTGGATCGCCAGTCCATAGCCCGCCCGTCGGGCACCGGAGACGTCGCGCGACACGGTATCCCCCACATAGGCGCATGCGGCGGGCGGCAGGTTGAGCAGGCGCGCGCCTTCCAGGAAAATGCTGGGGTGTGGTTTGCGCCAGCCGAAACAGGAGCTCAGGACGACGGCTTCAAAGTACCGGTCGATGCCATACCGCGCCAGGTTGTAGGTGACTTGCCCACGGCTATAGATGTTGGAGATGACCGCGAGGCGCAATCCTTTGGCGCGCAGTGCCTCCAGCAGGGCAGGGACTTCGGGACGCATGCTGCGTTTGTAGAAACGCGTGTCATAGTAAAATGCCAGGTCTTCGGCTATTGCGGCGAGGCGCTCTTTCGGCGGATTTAGATCCGGGAAAACAAATTCGGGCCAAACCCGCTCCGGGAGCAGTTCCCGTTCAGATTCTTCGCGCCACCGGCCGTATTTTTTCATCCCCGAATTGACCATCGCGTAGAGGTCAGGGAGCGGCAGTCCGGAGTCGATCCCGTGTTTGCTCATGATCTCCATCAGACCGGGCATCGCCGCGAGGCGAATAGAGTCGTCGTAGTAAACATCTTCCAGTGTGCCGCCCATGTCAAACAGGACGGCGCGAATCAGGGTCGGTGTCATTGGAGTTTACTCATTGTCAGGATATGTTAACTGGAAAGCTGACGCGCCGGGAATAGATTCAGGAGTTCGCCCAGCGTGTGGATGATGGCGTCGGGTCGGAGCACTGGGTCATCGGCTTGCTCGCCGTGCGACGAACCGCCATAGAGGATGGTCATCGCGAACTTGGCACGCCGCGGTCCAATGACATCGCGCGAGGGACGGTCGCCGAGATAAGCGGACCGCTCCGGACGAACACCACTTTGCCGGGTGGCTTGCCAGAACAACTCCGGATCGGGTTTGCGGCGTCGCGAGACGCACGATAGAATGATGGTCGAGAAACAATCGCTCAGCCCATACTCCTTCAGACAGCCAGGCGTCTCACGCGCGCTGATGGTGTTGCTGACAATGCCCAAACGATACCCCCGATCCCTCAGTTGGGCGATCACAGACGGAGCATCGTCTCGCAGCACGCGCCGCCCATAGCAACTGCGCCACAGAAGCGTCAGTTCCTCCGCCACGGCACGGGTTCGAGGAGCACGCGAATCGGGCAACAGCCACCGATTCCAGAGTTCTTCTTCCGAAACTTCGATCAAGGTTTCCTGCCGCCAGCGAACATAGACCTTGTACCGTTCGTCCAGTCGCAAAAGCAGAGTCTCCGCCGGTTCCTCGGTCCCAAGCAAAGCCGTTAATTGACTCCTGGCATGGCTCTGCGCGGCAGGGTCTGCTACGCGAATTCCCAGCGTATCACCCATATCAAAAAAGACGGCTTCTATGTCTCGATACATTTTCTTCTTAGTGGCAAACAGGTCGAGTGGGCGTGGTGGGCGTCCACTCGACCCAAGGAGGAGATGCCCGCGTTAGGCAATCTATTCCGGCCCGCAGCGTCGCGAGTACGCCCATAGCATCTTTATGGATATTTCCCTTTAGCGCGCGAGAATGTTAACCGCATAAAAGTCGCGCACTTTGGATATGGTCTTGTACACAGACGGCTCGTCAATGGTCCAGACGACTTTGCCCAGTTCCGAGTAGGGGATAGCGCCTTTGGGCGATTCGACATCGGTTCGGGGGTTATAGTCGCCGATGACGTTCCAAGGTGCGAATCCCTCCGTGCCGGTGATAAAGTTGATGAACAGCTTGGCGGCATTGGGATGCGGCGCGCGGTTCGCAATGGCCAGATAGGTGGCCGTCTGAACCCCCATGACGGGTTTGAGCGTCTTGCACGGTTCGAGGACCAGCTTCCCTGAGACTACGTTCCGGTATTTGGAGTAGGAGATGAAACCGAGCCCGGCCTCCTTCATTCCCTTTGACCCGATGGCCGTCGTCACTTCATCCCCGCCGGGTTGGGGCATCGGCTTGTTCTTGGAGAACATCTTGAGCCACAGATAACCCGCATCCGGAGTGTCTGCCTCCAAAACGGGGTCTTTGCCATACTTGTCCTTGTAGGCCGCCGCCAGATCTTTGGCATGCGAAACGATGGTGGTGTAAATCGCCATCGTACTGGCATCCGCCAACGGGTCCTCGATAAAGACTTTTCCCTTCCACGTTGCTTCCGTCAGTTCCCACCAGTTGCTGACCGGGCACGCCTTGTTCAATTCAGAGTTGTAGGCCAGAACGCGAACCCCGTAGCGGGATACCAGCAGTGGGTCGCGGGATTCCTTGGGATAAACTGACGCAACGGCGTCCGGCACGAATTGCCATAGTTGCTGTTTAGGCAACATATCCATGACAATGTCACCTGCGGCACTGCTGGTGAAGAGCACATCGCCGGTAAATGCCCCGGCTTTTTGCTCCTCCTTTATCTTGAGGACCGCGTCTTCACCCCCGAGATCAAACCCTTCGAGAGTGATCCCAGGATATTTTGCTTCGAATGCCTTCTTGGCATCCGCGATACGAGAAGAGTTGGCATAGACCAGAACCTTCCCTTCTTTTTTCGCTGCCGCTTCGATCGCCGCCCAATCCTGCTTGGCAGGAGCATATTTTCCCAGCTCTGCCGCTTTTAACCAGGCTTCATTGGGACTCGCGGTAGGGGCGACAGTAGCAACCGGAGCCGCCGTCGCCGGAGCCGCTGTGGGTGCGGGTGTCGCCGGAGCGGCACAGGCTACCAGGAATGTGATTAGGATGCAGGCTAAAAAGATTCTTCCGATGGTTTTCATTTTCTCCTCCGTTCCATGAGAAACCGGGTTTGACGGTACACGACCAGACCTGCCGGCAAGGGTGTTGTTTTTTGGGTCAAGCCTCCTTTCACACAACCGCGTAGATTGCTTGGGCCATGCTGAAGTCGGAACTATCTGCCTGCTTTAGTTTGCTTTGGCAGACAAAAGATTCCCGCTTTTTGTGTCGTACAAGTTCAGCGTGGCAGGGTCAAATCTCAGCCAGATCGGGTCATCCATCTTGATCCTACTGGTGCCCATAACTCTTACCGTGATCTCCATATCTTCTCGCCGTGCGATGATGATTGAGTCGGCTCCTGAAGGCAGGACGGAATAGGTGACGAATTCTTCGCTGCCCGGTGTAGGCTGGGACGAGATCGCGATATCTTCCGGACGCGCGGCCACTACCACTTGACCCTCCGTGTTGCGCGTATCCATTCCGATTTTGAATTTCCCCACATCCACGCAGTTCTTGGCATTCACAACGCCGTGCAGCAGATTCACCTTGGGAGTACCAATGAAATCGGCGACAAAGAGATTGGCGGGATAATGGTAAACGCGGTCGGGGACATCCAATTGTTGAAGAATGCCATCTCTCATTACCGCAATTTTGGAAGACATCGTCAATGCTTCCACCTGGTCATGCGTGACGTAAATCGTGGTCGCTCCGGCGATATGGTGCAAGCGTTTGAGCTCCGCGCGCATGTCCATCCGCAGGCGCGCATCCAGGTTGGAGAGGGGTTCATCCATCAAGAACACTTGAGGGCGATAAGCCAGCATGCGCGCCAGTGCGATGCGCTGCTGTTGTCCACCGCTCATCTCGCGAGGATAGCGGTCCTCATAGCCCGTCATCTGCACTTCGGCCAATGAATCCTTGGCGCGCTTGTCCATTTCTGCTTTGGATAGCTTTTGGATTTCGAGCGCAAAGGTCATGTTTCTATAGACGGTCATGTGCGGCCACAAGGCATAGTTCTGGAACACGAGGCCCAGGTTGCGCTGACCCGGCGATACGGATATGCCTTGCGAGTGAGAGAATACCAGCTTGTTGCCGATGTATATCTCGCCTTCGTCCGGCTCTTCCAGTCCGGCGATGCAGCGCAGCAGGGTCGTCTTCCCACAGCCGGAAGGACCCAAAAGGGTCAAAAAGTCTCCTGGTTCGATGCTCAGGTTGATGTCCTTAACCGCGACGACGCTGCCGAAACGCTTGGAGAGATTCTTGATGATGATGTTTGTCGTTTCCATTCTTTCCTCATCATTACATTCCCAGGCCATGTTTAAGACTGCCACCGCGGAACCGGGTGATGATAAAGTTGCCGATCAGGACGAGCGTAACGAGGATAATAATCACTGCATTGGCCATCTGTGTATCGTCATTCTCGATATAGCGGATGGTCATGCTCGCCAGGACCTGAGTGGACGGCGTCACTAGCAGGATGATTAACGACAGTTCACGCATGGTGGTAATAAAAGTCAGCAGAAAACCGGACACAAAACCGGGGCTGGTGAGCGGAAAGATTATGCGCCGGAATCGCCGCCACGCACTGGCATTTGCCACTTGAGCGGCTTCTTCCAGCTCCTGTCCCACTTGCAGCATGGCGGAAACCCCGGTGCGGGCGGAATACGGGAGATGTTTCGCCACTGAAACAATCACCAGTAGGGCAAAAGTTCCATACAAGGCCGGAATGGGTCCGAACGGTCTGGCGAACATCGAAATGTAGACGGCGCCAAAGGCAATCCCGGGGATAACGTAAGGAACAAATGCAAATTGTTCGATCAATTTGGACAGGCGTGTGCCTCTCCCTTTGGCGATGGCATAGCCGAGAACCACTCCGAGCACGGCCGTGAAAAAGGCCGTGTACAACGCGAGCGCGATCGAGTTCCAGGCACCCTTGTAGATATCGGGATTGCGCAACACGCCGGGCACTCCATTCGAAATGGCGGGATTGCTTTCTCCGATCCAGTAATGGAGCGTAAAGTTATCCAGGCTGTAGACACCGTCGATCAGCATAAAGGTGCTCAGCGTCAGGACCGCGAGGGGAAGGATAGCGACCACGAGTTGAAAAGTGATCACGATCGCGCTGAGCACGGATCTCCAGTTCCGTAGCTTGGTCCGGTTGGCTACAAAACCGCGCCCGCCGATCGTCTCGTAACTTTTTCTTGTTCCCACCACTCTCTGGTTGATGTAGACGGTGACCATGGCAAACATGATCAGCACAATTGCCAGCACAAATCCGTCTGCATAATTTCCCAATCCCATATCCGAGCGGATCATGGTCGAGAGCGTATAGTAGCCTACGGGGATGCCCAATACATTCGGTCCGCCAAATGTCCCCATGACCTTGGAGAAAGTCATAATAAAGCCTGAAAGCAGGGCAGGGATGATGAGGGGGAACGTGATTTTCCGCAGGATACGCCAACGGCTGGCACCCATGAGTTCGCCCGCTTCCTCCAGGTTGGAGTCGATCGACATGAGCGCCGCGGCGACGAACAGGAAAAAGAAGGTGTAATAGTGCAGCGCGCTGCTGATAATAATCGGGACAGGTCCATACGACAGCCAATCGGGTGGACCCTGTCCCATGAGGTATTCTACAATACCCGGCGAGCCTCCCGACGTGCGATTCTTGAACAGGACGGTCCACGCCATCGCGATCGTCCACGAGGGCATGATGTAGGGAACGGTGGCCAGGGTGTTGATGATATTCGCGCCCGGCATGTCGGTGCGGACCGCCATCCACGCCATCGCCGAGCCGATGATGAGCGCCAGCAGGGTGGCCCCTATGGAGATGGTGAGCGAATGCTGCAAGGGTGCATAGGTCATCACTTCGCCAAGCTGACCGGTCAGCATTCTCACCCAATGAAAGAGCGTCCAGTCGCCGACTACGGCATCGGGGACATAGTGAATATCTTTCTCCTGATAGGTCAGGGTAGTTTCAAGCATGCGATAGAGGGGAACCAGGATCAAGTAGACCATCAGGACGAGCATGCCTAATGCCAGGATGACGTGGGCACTCGTCAGCCAGCGGATGAATCGTCGATATGCGGCGAGGATTTGAAGAGAGGGTAACTGATGAAGGACCGAAGGTGCTGCCATGAGTTTCTCCGATCGCTTTTGCGATTATCCCTGCAAGCCTTTCCCCAATTCGGCGCCCTTTACGCGACCGATGAGCCATTGCGCAGTCAAAGTCAGTGCGACGAGAATAACCACCATGCCGTCGGCGAGTTGTGAGAACCCCTGCTCGTTGTAGCGAAAGATCATACTCGGCAGCACGCGCGTTGAGGGGCTAACGAGGAGGACGATCAAAGTCAATTCGCGAATCGTGCTGATGAAGGTGAGCATGAACCCGGAAAAGAATCCACTCACGGTCAGCGGAATCAGGATGCGGCGAAAGCGAGTGAGCCAGGACGCCCCATGCACCACCGCGGCCTCTTCCAGTTCGCTGCCAACTTGCAGCATGGACGAGACGCCGGTCCGTGAAGCGAAGGGTAAATTCTTGGCAACACAGACGAGCACCAGCAGGGCAAAAGTCCCGTACAACGCCGGCAGCGGCCCCAACGGCGACGCGAACATGGCGAGGTACACGGCGCCAAAGGCGATGCTTGGTATCAGGTACGGCAGAAACGACAGTTGTTCCAAAACCTTCGCCACCCAGGTGTTGCGCCCCTTGACGATCGCGTAACCGAGAAGCAAACCGACCACGCCGACGACGAGCGCGGTCGACGCCGCGAGCAGCACGCTGTGCTGCGCGGCGTCGAAAATCAAATCGTTGCGCAGAATTCCGACTTCGCCCTCCGCGTAACGGCGGATGCCGCCTTCGGTCGTCCACCAGTGCAGCGTGAAATTGCCGAGGCCGTAATCGTTGTTTTCGAGCATGAAGGTTTGCCACGTGAGGAACGCCAGCGGGCTGATCACGCCGACCAGAATGAACATCGCCACAAGCCCAAAGAGTGGATACCGCCAGGCGCGCAGCGACGTCAAACGCGTCCTTAAGCCGCGGCCGCCAATCGTCACAAAGCTCTTGCGTGAGCCGATCAGGCGCTGATTGATGTAAATGGTGATCGCCGAGAATGCGATGAGTACCAATCCGAGAATGTAGGCGTCGGAGTTGAATCCCTGGCGCAAGAAACTATAGAGCGAGGTCGAAAGCGTGAAATAGCGCACCGGGCGTCCGAGAAAAATCGGGGTGCCGAAGGTGCCCA
>JBLMXX010000214.1:0-17851 GCA_050257995.1 Acidobacteriota bacterium
ATGATGTTGGTGGAGGGAGGAGGGACCAACAGCGGGTTGATGATGGCACAGGTCACCGCCGCGGCGCTGGTCTCGGATAGCAAGACCTTGGCACATCCGGACAGCGTGGACTCGATTCCGACCAGTGCCGACCAGGAAGACCACGTCTCGATGTCGGCCAACGCGGCCCGGCACGCGCGCGAAATCATCTGGAACACAACGCACGTGCTTGCGATCGAATTGATTGCCGGAGCGCAGGGAATAGACCTGCGGCTCAAGAATCTGGGGCGCGGTACAGAGATGCTGGGGGAAGGCACACGCCTTGCCCATGCGTGCCTGAGGCAGGTCATTCCTTTCCTCGAACGGGATCGCGTTCTTGCAGGGGATATCGAACGCGCGGTGGAATTAATCACGACAGGTGAAATCGCAAGAGCCGTGGATCGCGGATAGTCTGGTTGCGATCTTTCGGCTCGTCGGGGGATCAATGTTGCTGTGGGATATTTTTGTTCTTTTCAGCCGGGTAGCCCTGTTTTCTTGGGGAGGCGGACCGGCGTCGCTTGCGTTGATGCAGCGCGAGTGCGTCGGTGCCGGTTGGGTAGACTCGGCAGAGTTCGCCGATGCTGTCGCACTGGGAAATGCACTGCCCGGTCCCATCGCACCGCAGGTTTCGGCATACGTCGGCTACAAATTGGCAGGGAGTGCCGGAGCCGTCGCGGCAGTCGGCGGGACGGTCTTGCCGACGACAATCCTGATGCTGGTGATGATTGTGGCTTTCTTCGGGTTGAAAGATGCGCCCATCATCAAAGCGATGCTTACTGCCGTGCGCCCGGTCGTTATCGGCTTACTGGTCTGGACTGCATATGATGTAGCCAACACGGTCTTTGGCGTGAAAAAACAAGGCTGGAGTGCCGGGCTATTGGCAAGTTGGGATAAGGTGATTATTGCCATCGTGTCATTTGGCTTGCTCACCCTCACGGAAATAAATCCCGTCTTTATCATTCTCGGCGCAGCGGTGCTTGGGTTGGTCGTGTACCGCTAATGTCGACTTACATCTTGTCGCGCAGCGCAATCGCTTCGTTCACCAGCGCGAGCAGATTATCCACATCAAACGGCTTGGGGACGATACGATCGACTCCGCTCTCTTTTACTTTTTCTTCGTCCAGGGTCACTGTCCAACCTGTCATCAGGACCACCAGGGTCTTTGGGTTTAGCCGCTTGATCGCGCGGGCGACCTCCCACCCAGACATTCCCGGCATGCCCAGGTCCGTCACGACGAGGTCAAACCCTGACCGCTTGAAGGCGGAAATACCCTCACTCCCTGTCCCCGCGACTGCAACTTGATATCCGCGTAAATTTAGCAATTTCGCGGCAATGTCGCGAACGGCCGAGTCGTCGTCCACAATCAAAATTCGAGCCGGATGGACCAAAGGCGGCGCGGGCTCGGGTATGCTCAGGACTGCTTCGGGAGCCGCCGGGATGGCAACGGTAAATGAACTCCCTCGCCCCGGCTCACTATCCACGGTCAGAGACCCCTTGTGATGCTCCGCGATGCGAGCCGCCGTCGTCAAGCCAAGTCCTGCATGTGTCATACCTTTGGTCGTGAAAAAGGGCTCAAAGACACGCGAGCGCGTT
The DNA here is from genome assembly GCA_050257995.1 of Acidobacteriota bacterium. Taxonomy (GTDB): domain Bacteria; phylum Chloroflexota; class Anaerolineae; order UBA4142; family UBA4142; genus JBLMXX01. The sequence goes on from JBLMXX010000214.1 coordinate 1,612, forward strand.
GCCTCAGACATCCCCGCTCCGGTATCAGTCACCGTGACCAGCACATCATCCCCTTTGCGTTCCGTTCGAAGCGTAATCGAGCCGCCATTCGGCATGCCCTCGACGGCATTGAGGATCAGCGCCATAAATAATTCGCGCAGTTGGCTAGGTTGCCCACGAACTGCAGGGACCTCTGCCAAGTCCCTGACCAGGTCGACTACAATTCCATTCGCTTCTGCTTCGTCACGCCAAATAAACCGGGTGATTTCGGCGGCATCGCGGAGCAATGCATTTACATTTGCCTCGACGAGAGGCTCATCCGGATGGGCACGGGCGAAATCCTGCAGGCGCCGCACCATTTGCGCTCCGACCATCGCACTGCGTTGAATGTCTTCCAGGTCCGTGATCGATTCCGGATCCCGCGTACGCTGAAGGAGCAATTGGGCCCGGCCAAGAATGGCAGTGAGCATGCTGTTGAATGAATGCGCCGCCCCACTGGCAAGCCGTCCCAGAGTCCGCATACGTTCGCTGTGAATTAGTTGGTCCTGCACGGCTTGAATGTAGATAGCGCCCATGAGCGTCACGATGCCGGTGTATAGATCGTCGAGCGCCCCGAGGACCAATTCCAGCTCCGGACCGGTGGCATAGTCCTGCCGGACAAACGACAGGCTACAATGCCAGTATTCACGCACGGCCGCCAGGAGTTGATCATACCCCACGCCTGAACGCGCCCATTGTCCTGCCCATTCCGAGATGCCTGCGTAATACTGCCGCAGGTTGCCCTCCTGCAAACGTCCAAACAAGACGCGGATGGCTTCCTCTTGAAAGGAGCGGATCTCTGCGCCCGGCGGAAGCGATGGTCCGATCGCCAAATCGCGGATCGCTTGGTCAGAGGCGCTCGCGAGCTCGCCAAGCTGCGGCTCCAAACGCGCTCCCAAATCCTGTAGTAGCTGCTGGTGATCGCGCGTTAAATCGACAAGCTGATTTAGAATCCGGTCTGTCAGTCCATCGACCTCAGCCAAAGACCATCCTCCGGTCAATCTGAAAACACCTGGGTCGCGACAATCCGCCGTCCATCCCGGCTCACGGCTAGAGCGACGCCGGTACGCCGGTAGTGCGAATTAAGAATGTTCGCGCGGTGCTCCGGGCTATTGACCCAGCCCTTGACAAACTCGTTAGCAAGGTCCGTTGCACTGTAACGAGAGGCCACTGTCAGCAAAGGCGGAACCCATCCCGCATCGTTTTTGATCTCGGCAATGTTCTCTCCCGCGTATTGGTACGCGAATTTAGTGGCTTGCAGGTTGCGGAGCAGTGGTTCCTGCCCCGTTTGCGGATCGTAGTGAGAAAAATACTCGCGGGAAATCATATCCGCACTGCGGTCGTTGGAGATGCGCGTGAGCACCAGATCCGTTCGAAAGAGGACCAACCCGTACTGTGCTCTGACGGCATTGATCCCCTCGACAATGAGCATCGCAGCTTGATTGAGATCGACACGCGGCAGGTCAGCACCAGCCGTCCCCTTCGCCTGGGCCGCCGTAATAGATTTGGGCACGCGTAACTGCCAGCCCACTCGCAACGCCGAAGGATCACGCGCCAGGGATGGGTAATGATCCACATTTACCGCAATGATCTGCTCGATGGTTACGTGAAAATTCACCGCAATCTGGCTGAGCGTGTCAGATGGCTGGACGGTATAGATCTCGTATTCCGTCTCGGCAATTGTAGGGGTCGCCGACGGAATAGCCTTCTGTGCCAGACTGCACGCGGAAAGACTGATCAGGAGAACGACGAGAACCGAAAGTTCAGTCTGTCGAGCCAAGGATACCTCTAGGTTGGCGGGTGTGCCGCCAGAAACCTGATAATGGCAATGATACCCAAGACTAACGCTCCCATTGCCGTGGTTGCCGACAGTGGGTCCATCGAATTGGGCGGGACCAGCGGTGCCATTACATTATCGACCGGGCGCGCTGGAGTTTCTACATTGTCATGGACAAGCAGTGCCACCCCCGCTGCGGACAACTCGGTCGCCGGCGCTGGCAGCGACCCCTCTGCAAGAACCGTCGCCGTTGCCGTGGGCTCCTGTCTTTCCGTCGGCGAGGGTTCGGGTGTGGGGGTCCTCGTCGCCGTCGGACGCAAAGTGCGCGTTACGGTCGCCGTGGGTCGCCGGGTTAAAGTCCCGCTTGGCTTGGGAGATGGGGCTAATGTACTGGTCGGAATCAGTCCCACTTGCGCGTTGTTCGGCGCGCCTAACGCAACCGAGGCTATAACGATGGTATCACTGCTTACCACCGTACGCCCGCGCGAGTCGCGGTACTTGACGTAAACGGTCCGGGGCCCGACTCCAGGAGCCAATACCCATGGAATGCGCATGCTGAACGGTTGCCATACGGCTCCGAAGAAATTAGCATCGTTCGAAACCTGCACTTGGGTCACGCGAGAGATGCTGTTCCCGCTATCATACACATCTTCATCGCTCAATGTGAGCGTGACATTTTGGGAACCTGTCTGGCTTGCGCCATCGTTGATAAAGACCGGCAGGACGTTCGGCTGACTGCCGAAGGTGAGCACATAGATCGTTCCGCCCCATTCAGCAACAGGAGCGATCCCCACTCCCATCTCACGATAAACGGAGTGCAGTATGTTTTCGCGATGGGTGCGGCTGTTCATCCAAAAAGACATTGCCTCCGACAAATCATGATACGCCGCATAATTTTCGCCGACCCGCCTTCCCCAACTATATGCTCCATATCCTGCGCGCGCCGTGCGGTCGAACACGGTTGAGCCATCCGATCCAATATGACCGAATTTGCCGCTTCGCGACATGTCATTGGCCTGCGTCTGGGCTGCCGACGTCAATTGTGCATTCAATGCGTAAGGAGGCATGCCCCGTGAAACGCGTTCCTGGTTGACCCGCGCCAGTACCTGCGCCACCGTGATGGGCGACTGTGCAAGGGCCGTGGTTGCCGAAACCACAAACAGGATCAAGAGCAAAAGTGCAGCGCGTGAACTCAATTGAGGTGGCTTCAACACGCCTTGCTCATTTTCGCGCCGTCTCTGCCGACCATGATAGCAATTCAATCCTCCCTATTTCGGCACACCCCACAAGGATGTACCAGTTGTGTCAAAGGAATTGCTCGCTGAATTGAAAACGCGCGAAAACTCTCCTATTTTCTGGACTCGACCATCTTTCTTGACCGAAAAGTAGGAATAACGATTGTTGATACAACCCGCCGGGCAGTCACCCCAACTCTCCGAAAAAACCAGGTCCCAGCCATCCCCGCGTTCGAATGACTTGAGGTCTGTCGCCCCGCCGATCAGACTTGTCCCCGCGGGTTTGACCTTCATCATTTCCGGAAACCGGGATTTGACCGCCGCGACAGCGGCTTCAAGATTTGCGATCAACAATGGCGTGGTAGATGGGTTGGATGGAAGAACCTCCGCGCGGCGCGCCTCCAAGTAACTCGTCCCGTTACGGACATAGACCACCGCGGCGCGCAGCCGTACCAAGGACCACGCGTCAGCACGGGAAGCCAGTTGCAGACCGCTAGGAGCAGGACCTGTCACAATAATCGCTCCACCCCCGTCCGATATCACCCAATCACTGCGAGTCGGACCGCTGCCGCGCGCCTCGCCAAAAAGGTTTGCCCCGCGGAAGTAACCCACGATGTCGAACACCCGCCCATCAAACTCGCGCGGCGCTTCAAGAATGGGGCCGATCCAATCGGTCAGGTGTACCGCTCGCGGCAGGTTCGGCGAAAATTCGACGCGATACACGCGGTCACCTTCACGATAGAGCGTGTTAATTGCCGTCCTGGCGACCAGTGACGCGATGATCGAGTACGCGCTGCCAGAAACCATCCCACCATCGGTCACGTCCGCAAGACGAGTTCCCGCCTCCACCGGCCAATTTTGGAACACCGCCGACCTGAAATCGGACGTCGACCCTGCTGCCTGGCTGAGCAGATATCCGTCCATCGGTACATAGTTCCGCGCATCGGCGGGAACCGCTTGAGCAATCCGGGCAAATGCATCGGAAAAGGCCTGGGGCGTTCCAGGAAGGTCGGGCCCATAAACGCGAACCGTTTTCGCCTTGTTCAAATAGACGGTAATTCGCCCCGTCACCTGGCCCGCGGGCGCCGGGCGAGGCTGATAAAATCCATTCAGTGAAAAGAAACCGCTCTGGTTCAAATATCCGAGCAGGTTCTGAATATCGGAATCGGACAGATACCCGATCCGAACTACGGCATCCAGTCCAGTGGAGAGTGGCGTCCGCTCACCGGCGAAAACGACCAACCCATCTCCATATAACCGAAAGATTGGAACGTGGGCGCCACGCGGAACGGTCATACTCCCGCCCGAAATATCCGCCTCCACCAATATCCCCCGCGGGTCCCGGTCAAATGCAACCAGTGTCTGATCCGGCTGAGGAGTCGACGGTAGCAAAGTGGGGAATGGGGTGGGCGCCGTTGTCGGCAACGGAATTCCAGTCGCGGCGACTGTGGCCGGCATGACCTGCTGGGCAGAAACTGCCAAAGGCACCGTCGCGAAGGCCGCCGCGCGCGTTGCCGTCGCAGTCCGTGTCAACGTTGCCGTCGGTTGGTCCGATGTGGGCACCGGAGCCCGGACGCAGGCGGCGGGGACCCACACTAGCACAAGCCAGAAACCAATCGCAACCCTATTGATCAAGTCGCTACGACAGCACCTCGACTTCACGATGTCTGCTCATAGATTAGCATTCCGCTCTCACATGTATAGCCCGACCCCTCTAGCACCCTGGACAAGCGCGGGTGATGGGCGACCAACGCTTCAATGCGAGCGAAACCTCGATACCCCGCCTCGGCCCGTGCGGCTGCCGCCAGCGCCCCAAGCGCTTGCTCGTCGCCTGCAAGCGCCTGGACCAAAAACTCGGGTTCGTTTTCGTCGTCGTGGGTAGAAAACAGGCCAAAGCCGCCGGTCACAATTCGAACTTGACGTGCGTCTACATGCCTGGCAAGTCGCTCTGCCGTCAGTTCGGTCCAACGCCATTGGTCCGGCAACAACGAACGCGTAGCCGCACTGATATCGGAACTATTCCACAATGCAAGCAGAGCAGGGACATCGTCAGAACTCGCTACAGCGACGGGCGAGGCACCCGCATCGGATGGTAAGGCGACCCATTCGTCGAATTGGGCAATGCGGGTATAGCCCTGCACTTCCAACGCCTTTTGAGCAGGGATGTTGTGAATACTAGTCGCCAGGCGTGCGATAGGATGACCGCGTTCCCGCGCAAAAGCCCGCCCAGCCGCATCGATGGCTGTTCCGACTCGGTGGCGTCGGAAATCCGGATGGACGCGCATCCCCTCCATCCAAACCACCCCTTTTTCCAAGAGCGCGACGTGCACCATCGCCACAGGTTGAGTGTTGATCAACCCCACAAAGATTTTGCCGTTCGCGTCCTCCATCCAACGGTCCCACGCGTCGGCAATATAGTCACCCCAATTAAAAGTGTTCTGACAAAAGGCGAGGATGGCCGCCTTGTCTTCCGGGCATGCAGGTCGAATGTCAGCTGAACTCATTAAAGCCTATGTTACCACAACCATCAACGAGCGTCAAAATACAACTGGAACAAAACCAGCCACTCGATTCACCGAGTGGCTGTTAAATTCGAATAGACAAAGCAAAGCAATGGCGGCTTCCGTTCAGGCAGTCGCTTCGCGCTGACGTCCAAAAATGCGGCGGAAGAGGGTTGGGATTTCGCCATTTTCCCAGACCACTAGCAACGGCGAGGCATTGAAAATCGACGAGTAGGAGCCGCTGAGGATACCGATGAAAAGGGTCAGAACGAAATGCCGAATCGTAATGCCGCCGAAGAGCGTCAATGCCGCGAGCGTGAACAAAACGGTCAATTGCGTATTGATGGAACGATCGAGCGTCTGCAAAATGCTGTGATTCACCACATCTTCAAAGCGAACCCCGCGCATGCGAGCCAGGTTCTCACGGATGCGGTCAAATACTACGATCGTATCATGGACCGAAAAGCCGATGACGGTGAGCAGCGCGGTCAAATAGAGCGAGTCCACCTCCCAACCGAATACCAGGCCAAAAATCGCGGCCGTGCCCAAGATAACCAGGACGTCGTGGACCATGGCGATGATCGCGCAGACCCCGAACCGGAAGGGCTGCGGGACGCGGCGGAAGGCCCAGGTAATGTAGAGCAGAATACCCATCGCCGCCAAGGCCACGGCATACGAGGCGCGCTGGGTGACTTCGGCGCCGATGGCGGGACCGACTGTTTCCGCGCTCTGCTCAGTAAAATTGCCAAACTGCTCTTTCAATCCCGCTTCAATACTATTCTTGGTCGCACTTTCAATCGGTTTGGTTCGCAGCACCAGCGTATCGTTGCCTGCCTGCTGTACCTGGATGTCATTCGACGTCAAGCCGAACGGTTCTAACGTACGGATGACCTGATCGGTCGAAAAGGTCTGGGGCTTGTCAAATTTCAGTTGGAGCAGAGTACCGCCTGTGAAATCGATCGCGAGTCGGAACGGCTGGCCCGTCTGCGCCCAATGCAGGCCCATGGCAACCAAGCCGGGAATGATGACCAAGAGTGAAATGGCAAAATACCAATACCGCTTTCCAACAATGTCGAGCACGCGCGTCCTCCCCAAATCCATGAATAATATATCACGTCGCAATGATCGCAAGCCAACGTCGAGAACGGTCGCCATTCTAGCACAACTCGAATAAAATAGCAAAGAAGCGGCTCGGAAAATTGGCACTCACCTTTGACCGCGTTTTGACCTTTCTTGGACTTGCATTTGTTACATTATTCACGGAGTCAAGCGGGCGGTGCGGCCCATTGTGCTCCTCCCTCCTTCCTAAAACGCCCTCGTCGCAGACAGTCGTGAAGCGGCTCGTCTCGGCGGGGGCGTTTTTTTATCCGATGTCGGGTTTGAAAAAAATGCCAAACATTGATCTGGTTTTCCTACATGCCCCGAGCGTCTACGATTTTCGAGACAAAGCGATTTTGTACGGCCCCATTAGCGATCTGGTCCCTTCCACGCCGGTATTCGAAATGTACCCCATCGGCTTTACGACGATGGCAGACTATCTAGAGCGCCATGGCTTTCGCACCCGCATCGTCAACCTGGCGGTCCGAATGCTGCGCCAGCAGAATTTCGACCCCGAGAAGATGATTGCCTCATTGAATCCAGCCGCGTTCGGGATCGACTTGCACTGGCTCCCCCACGCCCACGGCGCTATCGAGATTGCCCGCCTGGTGAAAAAGCATCATCCCAAAACTCCCGTGATATTTGGCGGATTTTCATCTTCCTATTTCCACCTCGACCTCGCCTCGCGTCCGGAAGTGGATTTTGTCATCCGCGGTGACTCGACGGAAGAACCGCTCCGGATGCTCATGGCATACCTCCGGGGGGACCGTCATGCCCCCAAGTCGCTCGCCGAGATACCCAATCTGACCTATCGCGACCCTCGTACCGGCGAGGCATGCGCCAATGCCATCACCAACGTGCCCGACTCTATCGACCACCTGTCGCTTGACTACCAGCGGATTGTCCGGTCCGTGATGCGTGACCGGAGCCTGCCCGACTATTTGCCTTTCGCCAGTTGGTTAGATTATCCGATTATGGCCGGGCTGTCTTGCCGTGGCTGTGTCCACCACTGCACAACTTGTGGAGGATCGGCAGATGCGTTCAAGCAAGTGATGAATCGCAACCGCCCTGCCTTTCGTTCACCCGAAAAGCTGGCAAACGACGTGCGCAACATCCACCGTTTTTCAAATGGTCCCGTATTTGTCTTAGGCGATTTACGCCAGAATGGGATGGATTATGCGCGGCGCTTTTTGCGGTCGATTGCGGGAATGAAAGACCAGGTGATGATCGAGTTATTCTCGCCCGCCCCGCGCGAGTTTTTGAGGGAGGTCGCCCGAGCGCTGCCGAACTTTGTGCTCGAAGTTTCCATGGAATCTCACGACCCTAAAGTGCGGCATGCCTTTAACAAGTATTATTCGAATGAGGCCATGGAACAAACGATGACTCACGCCCTCGATGCGGGCTGCAAGCGGCTGGACGTCTACTTTATGACCGGACTGCCGGAGCAAACGTACGATTCCGTCATGGGGACGATAGACTATGCCAGCTCATTGCTAAAGCGTTACGATGGCGACGGGCGTCTGCTTCCCTTTATCTCGCCGCTCGCCCCCTTTGTCGATCCGGGCAGCCTCGCTTTCGAGAACCCCGGCAAGCACGGCTACCGGCTGTTCGCGCGCACGCTGGAAGAGCACCGGCGCCACTTGATAGCACCGTCGTGGAAGTATGTGCTCAACTACGAGACGCGCTGGATGTCGCGCGATGAAATTGTTGCCTCTACCTATGAGGCGGGTCGGCGTCTAAACAGCCTCAAGGCAGCACACCATCTTGTCGCCGCCGACTTGGCAGCGCGGACCGATGCCCGTATTCAGCGCGCCGTCGAACTGATTCAGGTCGTGGACCGGTTGGTCGCACAGGGACCGGAGGTGTTAGAGCGGGAGATGCTAGCCCTCAAGCCGGTGATTGACAATGTCAACGAATCCACCGTGTGTGAGAAAAAGGAACTGGACCTGCCGGTGGGATTTAATCGTTTCAACCCCGTGACCATTGCCAAGGCTTGGGTAGAAGGCACGGCAGAAGGATTTCTGCGCGCGATGACCCCCGCGACACCGCGCAAACAAGTCCGCGCCTTCCAGCCGCTTGCCGCCGAAAGTGTAACGCACAAAAGCAATTGACAGACTGGAAAATCGGCAAAGATTTAAAAAAGCGTACGCCTTCTTGCGATGGCATACGCTTTTTTCTATTTGCTCGTCGATTCCTATACGCCGAACCACCAATGATTGGTCGTCACGTCCATATCCATCGTGAGGCGCAGGAACGTGCGCGTTACCGTTATGGCCGTAAAGAGACTGACGAGGACACCAATGGCGAGTGTCAAAGCAAAACCGGCCACAATGCTCGCCCCGAAGCTGGCGCCAAACCACAGCAGGATGCCACAGGTGATCAGCGTTGAAAAGTTAGAATCGCGGATGGAGGGCCAGGCACGCTGGAAACCGGCTTCGACGGCGAGCATCAGCGTTCGCCCTGCGCGCAATTCCTCTTTCATCCTTTCAAAGATCAGTATGTTCGCATCGACCGCCATACCCACCGATAGAATAAATCCGGCTATGCCTGGCAAAGTCAGAGTCACATAGGGGAACAGACCGGGTATTCCAAACTTGTAGATTGCAAGTACGATCAGGGCATAGATTGTGAGGGCGATATCGGCGAGCAGACCCGGCAGGCGATAGTACAACAGCATAAAGAGCACGACGATAACCAGGCCAATCGCGCCGGCGGTGATGCTCTTGTTGACCGAATCGCGACCCAGCGTCGGGCCAATCTCATTGAACTGGACGACCTTGAGCGGAACCGGCAATGCACCATACTTGAGCTGAATCACCAGGTTTTGGGCTTCCTGCAATGTAAAACGCCCCTCGATGATGCCGCTGCCCTGAGTAATCGCGCTCTTGATGACAGGTGAGGAGATGACGCGCTTGTCCAGCGTAATGGCAAGGTACTTGTTGACATTCTTGCTGGTATAGTCGCCAAAAATCTTGCCGCCATCGTCCGTCAGCGTAAAGGCAATGTACGGTTGATTGGTCGTCTGCTGAAATGCCACGCTTGCATTTTGCAAATACTTGCCCGTCATTACCGTCCGATAAACGGTGGGCGTGACCGGCTGAGTCGATGTGACCGGATTTGTCGCCGTCACCCCGGTGGTCGACGTGATCGGTGGCGCAACGGTCAACGTGGGAGCCGCCGTGGGCGTCACCGGTGCCGGTGTGGGTGTGGGCTGACCGGGCACCACCACCGTCGAGAGCCCCGTCGTCTGGACGATCTGTCCTTCTTGCAGCGGTGTGTCGGCAGCGTCGATAAACTCCAAAAGGCCCGTTCCGCCGAATGTCTTGATGGCCTCATCCGGATTGTTGATGCCCGGCAATTCTACGACCAAGCGGCATTGACCTTGCCGCTGGATGAGCGGCTCGGTAACGCCCAGCCCGTTGATGCGGTTTTCAACGATCGCCTTCGCCGCATCCATGGAATCGCTTGAGACGGTCGCGCAGTCGGGCACGTCGGCTTGCAAGAGGACCTGAAGACCGCCCTGCATATCCAGACCCTCATGAACCTTGATGTCTTTGGTAAAAGGTCCCAGGCGCAAACCGGGATTGTCAGGTAGAGCAATCCACCCGGCAATCAACGCTATAAAGATGATTCCAACCAAAAAGAGATAGTTACGCTCGCGCATTGATGCCTTTCATGATAAAAGATTCAGAGCAGAGATCACCTCGGGAGACGCAAACCGGGGTGGATTATAAACCAAGTCGGCAAAAGAGGCAAATAAGCGGGCATACCTGCAGAAAATGCGACTTGCCAGTTCGATGAGGGTATCAGGCGGATGGTTGAGCGGACCTGTGACGGAGGAATTCCAGAACGCAGGCAAGCACCTCTTCACGCGAAAGCGAGTCGGTATGGAGGTAAAAATCGGAATGGGCACGCGCATCCATAAGCCGGCGGTGCATTTCATCCAGATAGGACTGCTCCCAGTCCACGTGGAGGCGGGCGTGGATCGCCCGCAATGACACGTCCAGAAAGATGAGCAGATCGGGGTGCGCGGTGACACGCCACATCCTTTGGACGTAGGAGTGCTCCTGCGCGATGTCGTGCGCGTCGTAGCCGAGGGCACAGAGGGCATTGGCAAGCGTCGTCTTGCCTGCCGCACAGGGTCCCACCAGGACAATTCGCATCAGTCAATCGGAAATCGCAGGGATATTCGCCGCGCCGGGTCAGTTTCCTTCGAGGAGATCACGCGAATGACCAGAACGCTCGTGTCATCGCCCGGACGGCCCCGGTCCAGTCCCACCGCCCTGGACAGAATGGCATCGGCGAGGTTTTGCGCGCTGATATTCTCGTCACATAACTGCGTTTGAACGAACGCGGCAACGTCGAAGGACTGCCCGTACCGCACGCCGGCGTCCAGCACCCCATCGGTAAATACAATGACCGTCATGTGGTCCTCGATGGGCAGTTCGGCAATCGTCGGCCTCATTCGCCGATGCACCCCGATGATTTCTGAAGGCTGGTTGAGCAGGCGGAGATTGCATCCGTCGCCAACAATCGCCGGGCAATGGCTGTTCCGAGAGATGACGATTGTCTTGCTTACAAGATCAATGGAGACAATGTGCAGTTCGGCAGAGACTTTGCCTTCATGTTGGGTGTACAAATAATCGTGAGCCGCGCGCGCGGCGGCGCCGTCCCTTACTCCCTCTGCCAGAAGCGAAATCGCTTTGCGCGCCACCAGATTCGAAACGGCCTTTGCGCCATGCCCCGTATGCTGGCCATCTACCAGCACGAAGGACAAACCGCCGTGTGGACGCTCGATCATTTCAAGCGTATCACCCGACTCCCGGACGGCATATTTGGATACCTTGGCACCCGCAACTTGAAGTTCCATGGATGAATCCTTATTGCAAGCCAGCGACCCGTGATTACTCGCTTTCGTTTCCGGTCAGCATTTTGCGCGCCAGCGCAAGCCCCTCTTCGCGGGAACTGACCTGCCCGTCCGCTTGCGCCTCGCGGATCGACTCCAGCAGCTGGCCGATGCGTGGTCCCGGCTTTAGCCCTAATTCCTTCATCAGGGTACGCCCATCTACCAACACGGGAGGAGCAACCACCGTTTCCGGAGCGCGATAATACTTTTCCAGTAATGTGACAAGCATATTGCGCAAGGGTTCATCCTGGTCCGGCTCGGTGCGGGAGGGCGATTTCCCACGCGAATCGGCGAGAGCGAGCACGCAAATATCGACACCCTCTCCCCCCGTATCCCGAAAGAATCGATAAATCGCGCGGTTTGAGACGTTTGTCGCGCGAGCCAATTGCGGCGGACGAAGGTGATGCTCTATGGTTTTTGTGATAATCTCTATCTCGTCGTTGCTGAACCGGAGGCGTCGCAGGATATCTTCCGCCATTTCCGCGCCGCGTGCTTCATGTTCGTAAAAGTGGCAGACACCTTCGTCGTCCACTGACAGTGTCTCTGCTTTCCCGATGTCATGCAAGAGCGTCGCCAGGCGCAAGAGCATGCCGCGCTTGCGTTCAGCCGCAACTACCCGGTAAAAATGGGCGAGTAATTCCGTGACAAATTCACCCTTGGCGACATCGGCGTAATCACGCGCCTGTACTCTGACCAGTTCGTCCACACAGTGGAGCGTGTGCTCAAAAACATCGTAGACGTGCGGTTCGGATTGGGGAATGGCATGCAGCGCGGTCACCTCAGGGAGCAGCGCGCCGAGCAACCCCAGCCGGTCCATGTACCTCAGTTGGAGGACAACCTCCGATTGGGTCAGGATCTTGAAGAACTCGTCCCGGGCACGCTCCATGGGTGCCCCGGCCAGCAGCGCCGCGTTGTGTTGGATGAGAGATTCAGTGTGCGGCTCGACCGTCATATCCAATTCGCCCGCCAGGCGCACCGCTCGCAGCATTCGCACCGGATCGTGAAAGGACCCGTCCGAGACCACACGAATCTGCCGGTCCCGCAAATCCGTCAGGCCGTGGAACGGATCGATCACGTTGCCGATGTCATTTGACGGCGCACCAAGAGGCCGCGCCATGGCGTTGACGGTCAGGTCGCGCGTCGCCAGGTCTTGCTCCAGAGTGCCGCGCAATTCGGCAAAGTCCACATATAGTTTGCCCAGGACGACTCGAGCCACATTATGCTCGGCATCCATCAGATAGAACGCACCGCCGGTCGCGTCGGCAAAGGCACGCGCCAGAGCGCTCGCATTACCTTCCAATGCGAGATCGATGTCCCGCATGGACGGACGACCGAGCACCTGATCGCGCACCGATCCACCCACCAGGTAGGCGGTTACATTTCGCCGCCGTAAGAAAGTATTGACTCGTTCCAGAATATCCATGCTCTCATCAAAAAGATCAGAAACCCGTTTTCTGTTTTTTGCCGTCTTCGTCGTTCAAACGCGGCATCGGCTCTTGGTCGCCAAGAAAACGGGTTTATACGGCGTGTCACTCTAAGATTGAGTGCGCTGCGATCTCCTATCATCCTGGCAGGTTAGCGCCTTTTCTTCGTCGTGGTCCGCTTTGGCCTTCTCGTTTTCCTAGAGGCCACTGATTTGCGTCGTGGCCTTTCGAGTTCCGCCATCTTTTGCTCGACCAGTTCCGCCACCTCACCCGGGAAACGCGCGACCGGGACTCCTGCCTGCCTGAACGCGGCGATCTTTTCCGCCGCCGTCCCCGTTCCACCTTCGATGATGGCGCCGGCGTGCCCCATGCGCTTGCCCGGCGGTGCCGTCTGCCCGGCGACAAAAGCGACGACCGGCTTGGTCATCTCGTTCTTGATAAAATCCGCCGCCTTTTCCTCATCCGTCCCGCCGATCTCTCCGATGAGGACGACTGCATGGGTTTGCGGATCGTGTTCAAACAGGTCCAAGATTTCGATAAAACCGAGTCCGTGGACCGGGTCGCCGCCGATGCCCACGCAGGTGGACTGCCCGATCTTGCGTTGAGTGAGGGCATGGATCACTTCGTAAGTAAGGGTCCCACTGCGCGAGACCAGTCCCACCGGGCCCGGAATGCAGATGTTGCCCGGAATAATGCCCACTTTCGCCTTGCCCGGCGAGATCAGGCCGGGGCAATTGGGTCCGATGAGTCGCGTGCCTGTCTCGTCCAGCTTGTGCGTGGTGCGCATCATGTCCATTACGGGGACGCCTTCGGTTATACAAACCACCAATTCGATTCCCGCCGCGGCCGCTTCCAAGATCGAGTCGGCAGCACCGCGAGCAGGCACGTAAATGACCGAAGTATTGGCACCCGTCTCACGGACGGCCTGATCGACCGTGTCAAAGACCGGCACGCCCAAGACCTTTTCCCCGCCCCGCCCCGGGGTCATTCCGGCCACCACGAGCGTGCCATAGTCGATCATTTGCCGCGTGTGAAATTCGCCCTCGCGGCCCGTCATACCCTGCACGATCAGTCTGGTTTTCTTGTCGATAAGGATGCTCACGGTGATACTCCACGTTGCAAGAGTGTTCTGCCCGTATTATCGGCCTGGTATTTCATGCCGCCCAGTTCGCGAACCATTCTACGGATTTGCCCAAGGCACGACGCCGGCGAAAGCATCACTTCCTCGGGCGAAAATTGCAGTGCTCGCCAAGTCCTCCCCTTTGGTAACTGGCGTGCCCTCTCCCCCAATACGATCGCCACATTCCCCCGCACACACGGAAGCCAATAATCTACCCTGTAGCGCGCTCGCGCATCGCGGATGGTCACTTGGCGCTCGCCCCATAACCCGGCACCTTTCAGTGCGTCCCATAGCGCGTCGTCTTCTTCGCTCTTTCCAATGAGATCGTTGATCTCGACCGCTCGCGAAAACCGGTCTCCTGTCGTCCAGGCAAAAAGGAGGCGGCGGCTCGTGGGGCTCACAATCGGTCGTGTCAGCGGGATAAGAGGACCCAACTCGAGTTTGTAATACACCCCTTCCGACCGGGGATGATCGCGTTCATCCGGGAAGAGGTCGCGTCGGCGCACCAGTTCATGCCCGCGCACTTGGGCATACTCCCGGATGGACCATTTCTCCTCGCCGAATGCCCGTGTCAAGTAAAACGCCAGGTACCGCGCAGCCACCAGGTGACTGGGCGCGTGCTTGGCCGGAATGCGATACCAATGCTCGGTGCGCACAATCTCAAAGTCCTGCGGGCGGTTGACGAGGACTATGAGGACTAGATCGTCCGCATCCACCTCAACTACTCACTTCAGCCCGGCTGGCGGGTTCTTCGATATGAAGGCGGATTTTTTCCGCAATCTGGGCTAACTCTTCACGGTTGGGATTGCCGCGGGCGCGCCAACGCATCATCCGGTCATTGCCGTCGCGTGCCATCAGTCCATCATTCGAAAATCTCGGGATGAGGTGAAAATGAAAATGAAAAACATCCTGCCCTCCTGCGCGCTCGCTCGACTGGAACAGGTTCATCCCGTCCGCGCGAAAAGCGGCTCGCACTGCTCGTGCGACCACTCGCGCCGCGTGCATCACGTTTCTGCCGCTCTCGTCGTCAATATCGAACAGGTTGCGGCAGTGCTTCCGAGGGACGACCAGGAGATGCCCCTCGGCGATGGGGTGGATGTCCAGAAACGCCAGCGCATCAGAAGACTCGTACACCAGCGCCGCCGGCGCACGCTTGGCGGCGATCGCGCAAAAGATGCAGTTAAAGTCAACTGCCCCTAGACTTGCGGAATCTCGTCTTTGGTCCATTGCGCCTCCAGCTTCACCCATTATTCTTATAAAGCGACTAGCACTCGTGTCAGCACATCGATGGCTCGCTCGTACTCCCTCAAATCTAGATGCTCATTCGGAGTATGGTCAAGCGCAGAATCGCCCGGACCGTAGGCGACGATGGGGCACTGCCACGCAGGCCCGGCAATGTTCATATCCGCGGTGCCGGTCTTGACGCTAAACGCAGGTTTGCCGCCGGCCTCGCGAATCGCTCCCAGAAACGCCCGCACCAGCGCATTGTTCTTGTCCGCACGAAAGGGCGGCTCTTCGCTCGAAAATGAGAGCGCACCGCCATTTCCAAACTGCGCCACCTGCCGCTCTAGTTCTGCAATATCAATTCCAACCGGCACACGCAGTCCGATCCGCAAAGCAGCGCGGTCGGTGAAGCCATCGTCACTCGAATTCACGCTGCGCAAAGAGGCATCCAATTGGTCGAACACGCGCGGCTTGTCGCGGTTATACTCGGCGGCAAATCCTGCGACCCGATTCCAGAACGTTACCGCTTCTTCAGCAGCCGCGCGCGTCGTGCCAGCGGTATGCGCCATTTCTTTCGAAAGAGCATAGTCCACCAGGACGCGTCCCTTGTACCCCAACGTGATGCGGTCCCAACCACTCGGTTCGCCGACAATACAAAACTCGGGACGATACTGTGTAATCGCAAACCGTGCGCCTTTGGACGTGGCACACTCTTCTTCTACCGCGCCGACGACGACAAAACGCTTCCCCTCGCGTGCTCCCGCCCGTGAACACGCCGATACAAAATTCGCAAGACAGCCCTTGGCATCTACCGAGCCGCGGCCGTAAAGGTTCTCATTTTCTTGCCGGACGTCAATATAGCCATGAAAAGTATCGATGTGCCCAAGCAGGACCACGTCGCGGGTTCCGCTCCCCAGAATTCCGACGGCATTACCGG
>JBLMXX010000215.1:0-7364 GCA_050257995.1 Acidobacteriota bacterium
CAGGGGATTGCTAATGCGATGAACAAGTACAACTGAACGTTTTCCAGTATTCCGTAATTCGTAACCTGTGATCCATATTCGGCGTTTACGGAAACGGAACACGGAATACTGACCACTGAATACTATGAACTTATCCGGTCTCTTACCTTTTGTTGAGAACATACCAGAATTTAAAGAACTGACGGCGGCGCTGCGCAACCAGACGACGGTGACGGCGGATGTGATCGAGTCCGCTCACGCGCCGATGGCAGCCGCACTCTCGCGCACCCTCCACGCTCCCCTGCTGGTCTTGACCGCCCGCGCGGACCGTGCCAAGCAACTCGCCGACGAACTCGTCGCCTGGACGGCACATGAGACCACGGTCTTTGCGTTTCCCGAGCCGGATCCTCTGTTTTATGAACGTATGCCGTGGAACGCAGAAACAGTCTCCGCCCGTTTGGCGGCACTGGCCGCGCTGGGGCAGAGCCGGGGTGTTCGCGGGGGGCCCCAACCGATCGTCGTCGCAAGTGTCCGCGCCCTGATGCCGCGCACGATTCCCCCCGCGGATTTCCTCGCGGGGATGCATATCCTGCGCCAGGGCGAGGAAGGCATCGCGCTCGTCGATTTGCTGGAAGGTCTGGTCGGTCTTGGTTACGAGCACGCGCCGGTCGTGGACACGCCGGGCTTTTTTAGCCGGCGCGGCGGCATCCTCGACATATGGCCGCCGGCAAACCCGCGGCCCGTGCGCATCGAATTTGCCGGGGACGAGATCGCCTCTCTGCGTGAGTTCGACCCGCTGACCCAACGCTCGGCGGCAGAAATCAAGACGCTCACGGTCGTCCCCGCCAGCGAAGCGTTGTCCGTCCGCGGGCGCGCGATCGTACAAGCGATCGACTCCTGGGACCTGAATGCATGCCACCCGGTGGCGTCGGCAACTTTCCGGCAGGACCGCGAAGCCCTGAAGGAGGGGCAGCGTTTCCGCGGCATCGAGTTCTACTTGCCCTACTTTTATCCAAACCCCGCTTCGATCGTCGGGCATCTGCCTGAAAGCGGTTGGCTCGTCGTCGAAAACTGGAGCGAGATCGAGGCAACCGTGCAATCGCTCGAGTTCCAGGCTGAAGATGTACGGGGCGACCTCGAGGCTCGGCGCGAACTGCCGCCGGGCGTTGCAGCCCCCTATTTCGGATGGAATGACCTGCGGGATCAGATCCAGACCCGCCGGCGTCTGTTGCTGGACTATGCCAGCCCCGGCGAATCGATCCGCTTACCCTTTTCACCCGGTCCGCGGTACGGTGGGCAACTGCGCAAGGTGATCGACGACATCGTCAACCTGCGCGTCGACCACGAGGGCACGCGTGCTTCTACCGTCCCCTCCGGGACCGGTCCGGAGGAAGGCGTGCGGATCATCATTGCCACCCGGCAGGCGGAGCGATTGTCGGCGGTTTTGCGCGAGCGCGATATTTTCGTCAAGCCGGTCGACAAAGTCACAAAAGAACCGGCGCCCGGTCACATCGTGCTGATCCAGGGCGCGCTCCCGGAGGGCTGGAAGCTTGATCTTGGGCGCGGCGGCGGCGAAAAGCCCGGAGAGGGAGGACCACGCTCCGCCGTGAGGGTTGACCTCTTGACCGATGCAGAGTTATTTGGTTGGTCGAGACCCAAGCCGCGGCGCGTGTCAAAAACGCGTACCGCCACGCCCGATGCCTTTTTCTCCGATCTCGCCGTCGGCGACTATGTCGTCCATATCGATCACGGGATTGGGATTTTTCGCGGCTTGGTGAAAATTGCGCTCAACGGACCGGAACGCGAGTTCGTCCTGATCGAATACGGTCACGGCGATAGTCTCTATGTCCCGGTCCATCAGATCGACCGCCTAAGCCGCTATGTTGCTCCCGGCGGGCACGCTCCGGCTCTGCACCGCATCGGCACGGCGGAATGGGCGCAGGTCAAGGAGCGCACGCGCCAGGCAGTAGAGGATATCGCGGACGAATTGCTGGAACTGTATGCCGCGCGTGAGATCGTCACGGGGCACGCATTCCCGCCGGACAACACGTGGCAGCACGAGCTCGAAGCGGCGTTCCCGTATGTAGAAACCGAGGACCAGCTGAACGCCATCGATCAGGTCAAGAGCGATATGGAGCAGGCGCGCCCGATGGACCGCCTCATCGTCGGCGATGTGGGCTATGGCAAGACGGAGGTTGCCCTGCGCGCCGCGTTCAAGGCGGCGAGCAATGGCAAACAGACTGCGGTGCTGGTGCCGACGACCGTTCTCGCACAACAGCATTACAACACGTTCAAAGAACGGTTGGCGCCCTTTCCTATCAACGTCGAGATGCTCTCTCGCTTTCGATCGGATAAGGAACAGCAGGACATTATTGAAAAGATAAAGTCCGGCGTGGTCGACATCGTGATTGGGACACATCGCTTGCTTTCCGACGACGTGCAGTTCAAAGACCTGGGCCTGCTCGTGGTCGACGAGGAACAGCGGTTTGGCGTCGTCCACAAAGAGCGGCTCAAGCAGTTGCGTCAGCAGGTGGACGTGCTGACGCTGACCGCAACGCCGATCCCGCGCACGCTCTACCTGTCGCTCAGCGGGGCGCGCGATATGAGCACGATCGAAACGCCGCCGGAAGACCGTCTGCCGATCCGGACGTACGTGGCGGAGTATGACGAGCGCTTGATCCGCGATGCGATCCTGCGCGAGCTGGACCGCGGCGGGCAGGTGTTTTTCGTGCACAACCGCGTGCGCGGCATCAACATCGTCGCGGATCAACTGCGGAAACTGGTGCCCGAAGCCAACATTGCCGTCGGGCATGGGCAGATGCCGGAGGACCAGCTGGAACAGGTGATGGTCGAGTTCGCCGCCGGTCGTTACGACGTTCTGGTCTGCACGACCATCATCGAGAGCGGCATAGACATTCCGAATGCCAACACGCTGGTCGTGAACCACGCCGACAAGTTTGGGCTGGCGCAACTATACCAACTGCGTGGGCGAGTGGGACGGAGCGCGGCGCGGGCTTATGCCTACTTCCTCTACGAAAAGAACCATCCGCTCAGCGCCGAGGCGCACGAACGCTTACAGGCGCTGGCAGAGGCAAGCGAATTGGGCGTGGGGTTTCAGGTGGCGATGCGAGACCTGGAGATTCGCGGCGCCGGCGAAATCCTCGGCGCGCGGCAGCATGGTCATATCGCCGCCGTCGGCTTTGATCTATATTGTCGCTTGTTGGCCAGTGCGATCGACAACGCGCGTGCCAAGCTGGAGAAAACAGAGGAGCGGGCACCGGTCCGCACTTCGATCCTTTCGGCACCCCTGATCGATTTGCCTTTGCAAGCGCAGATTCCTGAAGACTATGTGCCCGAGTCCGGACTCCGGCTCAAGCTCTACCGGCGGTTGGCGGACGTGACAAGCATGGAGCAAGTCGGCGAAATTGCCCAGGAACTGGACGACCGCTTTGGCGCGCCGCCGGCGCAAGTCAAAAACCTGCTCTACCTGTTGCGGCTCAAGGTCGCGGCGATCCGGGCGCAACTGGCTTCCATCGGTATGGAAGAGGGGCGCATCCTCGTCAAGCTGCGAAAAGCGGATGAAGTGATGAGCGCGCGGCTGGGCACCCGATTTAATGGGAGAGTCAAGGCGACCAAGGACCGCGCGTGGCTGCCCGGACCGAATGACGACCTCCGCTGGCAGGAACATCTGGCACAGGTGGTTCAAGCCCTGGAACCGGATGGACCGGCGAAAGCCGAACCGGGTAGAATTTCTCATTCCAATGGAGGACCTCATGGCAACACCGGACAAATCGGTTGAGAGCGCGTCCGAGAGCCTGTTCGGCGACGAGCGGTTGCGTTCCAACCTCACGGATGACGAGGCCAATCTGGTCTTGAATTGGGCGACCGGATGGCTGGACCGGCGGGCGACTCTATCTCCCCCACCGCCGGGTGCCGCCGCCGTGGCGAAAGCATCGGGAGGCAAACGAGTGGGCCAGGCGGACATTGACCGCGTGCGGCAGGCGGTCAGCGCCATCAATGGTGTGGCGCGCAAGTCAGGTGCGCCGCGGCTCGCGGACGCAGTGGCGGAGATTGTGCCTCCGCTTGAAGGCAGCCAGCCGCTCACCCGCCAGGAGGTCCTCTCACTTCTAACGGTCCTGGCGCAGTCGCTACTGGAGATGCATGCGCCGCGCAAGTAGGTGATAGCATTCGAATGTGAGTTGATGATTATCCTAGGTCGGCATATAATCTGCCGAATCTCAATAAGGAGGAAGAATGAAGAAACTCTTGATCGCGGGTCTAGTGCTCGTCGCACTGGTGGCGAGTGCATGTAGCGCAGCCCCAGCGACTCCGACCCCCGCACCAACTTTGGTCCCGACCCGACCGTTGCCTACCGCGACGACCGCGCCGACCAACACGCCCACGCCGGCGCCGACCAACACGCCCACGGCGGTACCCACGCCCGCCAATCCGGTCCAGGGTTTATTGACGGCGTTCAAGGGATTAGGCGGTGTAAAGTCGTTCCGGGCAAAGATTTCCACTACCGGTCTGCCGGGCGGGACTCAGGACAGCGATTTGGAAATGGTTCTGCCCGACCGTTTTCACATGACGACCAGCAAGTTGGAAATGATCCTGATCGGCAAGACCATGTACATCAAGACCGGCACCAAGTGGCAAAAGCTGACCCAGAATATCGATCTGTCGGCTGTCGATGCAAAGAAACTGGAAGCAGAGCTGGGCATATCGAAGGACGTCAAACTCGTGGGCACGGACGTTATCGATGGCACGCCGACTTTTGTCTACCAGTACACGACGACGATCAAGGGTCCTCCGGCGCGGACGACCACCTCCAAGGTATGGGTGGGGATGGCGGACAATCTACCGCGCAAGCGTGAAACAGAGCCCAAGGCGGGGCAAAAGACGACCACCACCTACTACGATTACAACGCGAACATTACGATCAACGCTCCGATGTAGAGCGAGCGCGGTTGTTTCAAGTCACGCAATGGGCAGGGGAGAGAATTCCCTGCCCATTAATTTTCCTGGGAATTTTGCTTTGCAGAGGCATAGGCGTATAATTCTGCCAACGCTCGAAATCGGAGGGGACGCATGAAGGCGCGCTGGATGACCTACCTATTCGCCGCCGCGATATTATTCGCGGCATTGGCTATAGCGGCAACGACCGCTATGGCAAGTCTTTCCGGGCCCCAGTCTGCTCGAGTGGACAGGCCGTCCTTGCACCGTTGTGCCAATGATTACGAGGACCAGGAGATCGCGGACATGCAGGCGAACGGGGAGGATGGATACGAGCCGGACGACTGCCCGCTCCTGGCGCACACGCTGACCGGTCCGATGGGCTTTAACTTTTGCCAACCGGGGGACGAAGACTGGGCCAAGTTCAAAGCGCGGGCGAACATGCTGTACCAAATTCGGGCCGAGCCGTCGTGGAACTATCCGACCGAGCCGCATTTAGAGTTGTTCGACGACGGCACCTTGATCGCGCAGAACGATCACTATTTCGGGAATGATGCCGAGGTCTGGTGGTGGAACGCGGGAGCCGAGCGGATGGTCTACATTCGTATCACCGAATTGCGAGGTCGTGCGGACTGCGGCAACAGCGCATACACGCTGTCCCTGCACGCTTTCACGGACAACCCCTATCCGCAGGCGGCGGCGACGCCCACCGATACGGTCGTTCCAACTCCAACTCCGACCGCTACTCCTACCGTCACTCCAACGCCGTGAGGGTAGGGTCGGTCTAGTCCATCCATTGATGCACTATGAGCGGGTTTCCGTGATCTTCTGCCGGGCGAGGGCAATCTGCTCTTGTACCGCGCGCGGTCCTGTTCCTCCGGCGATCTCCCGGGAGGCGACCGAGCGCGCAAAATCAAAGACCTCTTGAACGTCCGCGCCAAACTCTGGCGCGATGTTCTTGTATTCCTCTGCCGACAGCTCCGATAGTTTCACCCCGCGCGCTTCCGCGACTTTAACCGCCTGCCCGGCCCTGCGATGCGCCTCGCGAAACGGCATCCCATGCCGCACCAAATAGTCGGCCAGGTCGGTCGCGAGCATGGCTTCATCGAGAGCACCGCGCATCCGTTCCGGGTGGATTTGCAGAGTGCGGATGACACCGGCGATCACCGGCAGCAGCGCTGCCAGCGTGTCGACCGCGTCGAACAGCGGCTCTTTATCCTCTTGCAAGTCCTTGTCGTAGGAGGACGGCAAGCCCTTGAGCGTGGTGAGCAAGGTCACGAGATGTCCCGTCAGTCGTCCCGATTTGCCGCGCGCCAATTCCATCGCGTCCGGGTTTTTCTTTTGCGGCATGAGGCTCGAGCCGGTGGCGTACGCGTCGTCCATCGTCACAAAGCCGAATTCCGCTGTCGAGTAGAGGACCAGGTCCTCGCCCAGGCGGGACAGGTGGACCCCCAACAATGCCGCATCGAACAAGAACTCGACGATGAAATCGCGATCGCTTACGGCGTCGATGCTGTTGGGAGTGATGGAAAGAAAGCCGAGTTCGCGTGCCAGAAACTCGCGGTCTATTCCCAGCGCATTCCCCGCGAGGGCACCGGCGCCGAGCGGGAGGGTAGAGGTGCGTTGAGCCGTTTCGCCGAAACGGTCATGGTCTCGATCCAGCATCCAAAAATAGGACAAGAGCCAGTGCGAAAAGAGGACCGGTTGGGCACGCTGCATATGAGTATAGCCCGGCATCACCACTTGCAGATGCGTTTCCGCCCTCTCGACCAGTGCCCGCTCTAGTTCGCGAATGGCGGATTGGACTTGCCGGATCGAGTCCAGCACGAACAACCGCGTGTCCGTGGCAATTTGGTCATTGCGGCTCCGCCCGGTATGCAGTTTGCCTGCGACCGGTCCCGCGAGTTCTCCCAGGCGACGTTCCACTGCCGTGTGAATGTCTTCGTCGCCGGGCATCGCGGCAAAGGTCCCGTTCTCAAATTCCGCACGCACACGCATTAGACCGTCCACGAGCGCGTCTCGTTCCGCGGTGTCGATAATGTGCGCACGCGCCAGTGCCCCGGCATAGGCGACGCTTCCCCGGATATCCGCATCGTACAACCGCCAGTCGAAACCAAACGACGCGTTCAATCGTGCAAACGCGCCGTCAATGCTCTTTGTAAAACGCCCACCCCACATCGTCACTCCGTAATAGTGGCCAGTGGTTAGTGGCTAGCACTCCATAGTGCGTATTCCGTATTTGGTTTTTACGCATTTGGGAATACGGACTACGGAGCACTGAAAACTGCCCACTATCCACTGACCACTGCCCACTATGTTCTATACTTGCCGTTGATGGTTACGTAATCGTGTGACAGGTCACAGGTCCAGACTGTCGCGTTTGCGTCGCCCCTGCCCAGGTCGAGGCGGATCACGACTTCTGGACCCGCAAT
>JBLMXX010000216.1:0-9021 GCA_050257995.1 Acidobacteriota bacterium
CCTCCGCAATGGCGAGGCGAACGTCGTCGCCGACGTTGATCCCAATTTCTTTCAGAATCGCGGACGGGTTTTGTCCGATCATCTTTTTGTTCAGACCGGTTGCCTGCCCTTTTTTCGCCGGTTCAGCAAATATGACCTTTTCGAGGCGCGCCAATTCTTCTGCGGTCAAAATGCGACAGTTCAGCGCCTGGAGCGCGGCGACAAGTCGGTCCACAATGGAGTCAACCACAAGGAGGTTCTTTTCGTCCGTGCAAATAATGTTATTGTCAAAAGACGCGCCCTTGATAATATCGCGCGCCGCCTGGTCCAGGTCCGCCGTTTCATCGACCACAATGGGTGGATTGCCGGGTCCGGCACAGATGGCCCGCTTGCCGGACTGCATGGCCACATGTACCACGGCTTCACCACCCGTGACCATCGTCAATTGGGTGCCCGGGTGCTTCATCAATTGTTGGGCGCTTTCGATGGTCGGCTCTGCGATGCCCACCACCAAGTTCGCCGGTCCTCCGGCTTCGACGATCGCCTGCCCGATTCCGACAATAGTGCGGGTGGTACACTCTTTGGCGCTCGGGTGGGCGTTGAACACCACCGAATTGCCCCCCGCGATCATGGCAATGGTGTTGTTGATGGTCGTGGCAATCGGATTGGTGACCGGCGTAATAGAACCGATCACCCCGAACGGCGCGCGCTCGAGCAAAGTCAGCCCTCGGTCTCCGCTCCATGCCACGGGCTCCAGGTCCTCAACGCCCGGGGTCTTGTTCGTGACGAGCAGGTTCTTTTCGATCTTGTCTTCATACCGACCGAGACCGGTTTCGCGCCATGCCGCCCAAGCCAGCACCTGGGCTTGCTCGCGCAATCGCTCGCGGAGATGCGCGATCACTTCCTTGCGTTTTTCCAATGGGAGCGCCGACCACATCCTTTGAGCACGCGCAGACGCGGCCACCGCGCTGGAAACGTCGGAAAAGATGCCGGAAGTCCCGCCCGGTTCCCCGCGCCGTTCCTGGAGTTCGGCGATGACGTACTGCACGATATTGTTAATGTCTCGCTCGTTCAAATCGCCCATATGACCTCATGTGCGAAAGTTGACGGAATCGATCACGCCGACGATGGAGGAACGCACCGGCGCATTGGGGTCGCCAATGACCTGGCGCGTCGAATTCCCTTCCTGGCAGACCAACACCGTATCTCCAACTCCGGCATGGGCAGCGTCGACGGCAATAAACGCATCCTCTGCCGCCTCACCCGGGAGGTGCATGGCCTGGACCAGTAATATCTTTTTGGCATGGAATGATGGATGCTTCATGGTGGAAACCACAGTGCCGATTACTTTGGCAATCAACATATCTTCACGTCCAAGTCGAGTACCCGAACGGCATTTCAAGCTCAATGCCGTCGAGTGTATCATAGTGATCCACCACGCCGACGATGGCCAGGTCAACGGGACCGACCACCGGATAGGTCGCGAGCGATGCCTCGCGCATCCGGACGAGAAACACGTAATCCCCAATCCCGGCATCGACGACTTCGATGGCAACCTGAGGGCGTCCCACCGGCTCCCATTTCTGATTCATTAATTGCGTGATGAGGAGCTTGCGCCCCTGCACCGACTCGTCCTTGATCGTGGCGATGACTTCGCCGACCACTTGACCGAGGATCATTTGAGCTGGCTCACCACGCGCCGCACAATGCGGTCAATCAGCACCGGGTCAACCGCCGGACCAAGTTTGGCGATCACGTCCGCCTTTACCTTCCCGATAACATCTTCGGCAACCGTGCCAGTCGGACCGGACCTGGCATCTGACTCCGGTGCCCCTGGCGTGGGCACATCGGGCGCAACCGTGGCGGACAACTTGACGCCAAGTTTTTCGGCGCGTTCGCGCGCGGCATCCGTCAGATACACCTGATCCGTAACGGCGATTTCTTTGACCCCTCGCTGCGCCAGGTCGTCAATGTCACGTTCGGTGTAAATCGTCTTTGGCATTACACCCCTTCAATCGATTCGAGCGCCTGCACCGCTGCCTTGCGGGCGGCGAGGATTTCGGCTTCGGTGCCGGATAGCCACATGCGACCGAATCGCCCAACGGACGAGATGTGAATGATTTTTATCGTCGAGTACTTTTCGGCTTCGTTCGCCGCCAGGTTTATATAAGCCGCCGGCTGACATTCGAGGATAAAGAGTGTCTCGCCGGCAACTAGCATCGCGCCCCGGCGGAACCGGTTCAACAACTGTACTTGGTAGGGGTCTACATGCGTGATGACTTGAATCGAAGCGATCTCGGGTCTCTTGCGGTCCGTAATCTTCAACCCCAACCGGTCGAGCACCACCGCCCCCGCCTCCAGCACTTCGGCCTGGGAAAGTGAATGGACTTCGAACATGCCAAATTCTCGCTCGACGACCTGGGCTCCCGGTTTCGCCTGGGTCGCCTTGACGGCAATATCGACAAGACGAAAAACCTCGTTGCCCGGCGCGACCTCTATATAGAGGTCCGCCATTCCCTGAACAGGCAAATCGCCTTGTGTGATCGTCCCGACGAACGCTGCATACTGCGGCTGCATCCGGTCAAGATAGGCATAACAGCGCAATTCAAACTTGTCAGCCAATTCCTCTCCTGGCGAGCGTGGTTGTCATTGTCGCTCCGGTTCTCGATCATTCATGGCAATGCCCAGGGGAGTTACGAACAGCGGCTGGACCGGGACGAGCGTCTTGATGCCGGTCACCTCTTCCACCACCGCCGCGATTCCCTTTAGATTCGCAGTGCCCCCAACCATGTAGATGGTTTCGACGTCGAATGAATAAATATGCTGGCGGACGATGGTCCCCACCTTTTCCATGACCGGTCTCAAAATAGGATAAAGCCGGTCCGCCTCCCTGGGGTTTACCTTGACATTCTCGGCATCTTCAAATGGGAGGTTGAGAGCACCCGCGACGACGAGCGAAAAGTGAGTCCCGCCGGTCGGCTCGTCCGCCGTGTAAATGACTTGACCGTCTCGAATGATCGCGATGCCTGTGGTACCGCCGCCTACATCCACCACGGCGCCATCGCGGATTTGTAACACGGCATTCGCCGCCGTGGGTTCGTCCACCTCCACCCGGCAATCCAGCCCCGCCGCGCGCACGACATTCGCCGTGGCACGGACCTCCACACTCGGCACGCCTGGTGGATACCCGGTAGCCGCATGAGTCAACTCAAAACCCAAACGCTTTTCCAATTCGCATTTGAGTTCGCGTAAAAGATCGATCGCGCCGATGAAATCTACCACCAGCCCGTCACGTACGACATTGGCAAACCGGTATTCGCCCGCGAGGGGTTGGTCATTCTCGTCCAGAACGAGGACGACCGTATAAGCCGTTCCCAAGTCCACGCCGACGCGGTATTCCCCACTATAAGCCGTGCGAATTGCCGTCTGCATGGCGCGTTCCGTCTGCGCCAGGAGCAAGTCCAAGTGGGGATTCAAGCGTTACGACCGTTCCTGGACATTTTTCCATTTGCCGGTCAAGTACGGTATGCCATCTTCCGAATAGTGCGAGAGGCGCGGCCATGGTTGACTGATGAGTTCACCGCCGACGTACACTTCCAGTCTCCACTGGTTGATAAAGTCCTGCGCAGACGGGCTGAACCGCGCTCCTGTCGGAAACTCAAAACGGGTGACCGCTCCCTCCTGCCACTGTTCGCGCAACTCTGCCTCTGTAATAAATGCCATACCTCTCCTTATAAATTCCAAGAACGCAATGCCGCGTCACGAATCCCGCCACTACGCCTGGCGACCTCTTCCTGCGAATCCGGTCCAAAACTGTCCTGCCAGAATAAAGAGTCCGATGAGAATCAATATCAGCGGCCAACCTCTTTCCATCAGCAGCTGTGCCTGCGGCACGCTCTCACCCACACCGGCGAGTACCAACAAGCCGCCCGGAACGAGCGGCCACCAATGAGACATGCCTACCGCGATCAACTGTATGACGAAAATGGCAATAAAGCCCAATCCCAATCCGAGCAGAGCCATCGCATCTTCCCGCAGCGGGGCGCGGCCAAAGATCAGTCCTATGCCCAGACCTGCCAAGATACAGCCGGGAATGAGGAACCCATACCCGCGCGACAGGACATAGCCCACCAGAAATAACAGTCCGATCAGCAGCAAGATCAACCCCGGTCCAAATTCAAAGTACTGCATCAGGAGAAACGCGAGACCGAGGGCGATCAGAATTAGACCTGGGACCAACCGGGAGCGATTTGAATCCATTGAAATTCTCCTTTGAATCCCTTTATCTGAATTTCACTGCCGCGGCCACCCCATCATGGACCGGCAATATCATTGCGATAAAATCCGGCACACGTGCCGGGATAATTCTCCCTTCGATACTCAATAGGCTAGAAATGGCACGCGATAAAAGCCCTCCGGATCCGTTTCTTTCCGTCCTTGTCGTAGGCCAAGTAATAGGGCTGTTTGAGCGCGATGAGCCGCGAGGGGTCGATGCTCCCTTCCTTGCTGGCGTCATACACTCGATCGCGCTGAACAAGCTTGGCGACGTGGTCCTGAATCCGTTTTTCTTGCCCTTTGTCCACCTTATGCTGGTTCGCCGAGAGCACGCGACCTTCAGGGTCCACATGCAGAGACACTGCATCGGTGACGGTGACCACGGCCCCTCGCGCGGGACCCAAGTCGCGGCCCTTTAGTTCCATTTCACGCGGTGCTACAAAGTGCAGGACGCTGCCATCATCGCGTTTCGGCGTGTCTCGTACGAGGCGAAAATCCCGGCGGGGCAGCTTTAATTTCTTGCGGACATTGGAAGGTAATTCCTGTCCGGACTGCGTCTGGGCAATCCCCAGCTTGAACGGGGTCCCGATGGAGACGCTCGCCGTGCCACCCAGCGCACTGGTCTCGGTGCGCACGGCGCCCTGCGTCCCTTTTAACGCATCCGCTTCTTTCGCCGTGAGCACGCGCCGACCGACAAAAGTCTTTTTGAGCACATCAAAATACTTGCCGCCGAAATCTTTCGCATTCGCCGTAAGCATCGAAGACGCGATCGTCTTGAACGGTGCATCGCCCTTCGGCGCAAGAAGCAAGCCCTGAGCAATCAGGTGCCCCGCCTCCGAGCGGGCCTGAGCCAGGGCCGCATCGCCGGAGAGGGAAGTATCGGCCTGGCGCAACTGAGTGTAGATTCCGACGAGGAGATCGTAAAACCCACCGGAGAACACGCGCGAGAAATTGTGGGACTCGGAACTCAGCTTGGAAGCCGGGGCGCTTCCCGGCAATTTGTCCGGCGCGCGGTACTTGAATACATTGACTGCATCCCTCAATGCATTTGCAGAAACGACCGCTTCCGGGTGCCCGGCGTCGGAGATCGCCCGGGCGAGCTGCTCGGCAAGACGCGAGACCGCATTACTCTTGCTGAGATCGCCCCCATTTTCGGCGAGCATGGCAGCACGCACCTTCGGGTCACCTAGCGTAACGAGCATGGCGGAAATGTCGCCAAATGCCTCATGGAACGCACCGGTCTCGCCCAGCAGGGAATCCCAATAGTCCGGATGTTCTGCATCCAGAATGGCATGTCCGCATTCATGGGCGACCACATCACTGCTTTCGCAAGCATAGATGGTCTTGCCGATTACGGAACCGGGATTGAAAAAGAACTTGAGCGCCGTCCGGTCATAGTATGCATTCAAATCTTTTCCGGCACGGGGCAGAATCGGCAGCTGCCCAATTCCCGGCTGCCACGCCGGATTCACACCGAAGAAATCACACCACGCAGAAAAAGTACTAGCGAGCACTACCGTCAGGTGTCCTGCCTGGAACTCGGGAGTGCCGGGGTCAAAGAGACCGCCCGCACCGGTCCAACCGGGTATCGAAAAATGCCATGGTCCTTCCGGAGGGGTCACCTGCTCGAGCGACAGCCCTTTGGCCTCCGGGTCGTTGGTATAAACGTTGACGGCACTCACCATCCCTCCAGGATTGGCGGGATTCGCAAACTGTGGCAGCATGTGCATCTCCTTGCATTATGTTACGCGATAAACGCGCGTTTGAGTCGTTTGCGCCCCTGCGCGTCCGTTTCGACGCGCCATTGCTTGCGGTTGGCATCCGTTCCCTCGGCGAGTGATAACGCGCCGCGCGAGGGCCGATCCGCCGACGGTGGAGCAATCTCACCCGCCGCCGCAAGCTTTTTAATTTGATCTTTGACCAGCTGCAAATGACGCTGGTCAATAGCGCTGACTTGAGACGAAGCGAGGGCGCCTTTCGGGTCGAATTGCAGTGACGCGGTCACGGGCTCGTCCACGGTGACCCCGTTTGCAGGACCGAACTCTTCACCTTTGATCTCTACCGGAAGAGTGACCTGATATTCTACGTGATGACCTCCTTGAGTATCCTGATGGGCATCCTTCAGCTGCAACTGGGCGTCCTCGGGCAAACGGAGCGCCGCACGCGCTCGCGCGACAAAATCCGCCTCACGCGCGGCTTCAGGATTCCCGGCGAAACGCAATTCATTCGCCATTGCACGATCCTTTCCTCAGTCCCATCATCTCATTTGAGAGGAGAGACTGAGACTATCCCTGCCCAGAACCCTCGCCGCCGGAGCGGCCGCCGAAATTACCTTTGGCCGAAGGCAGGATCATTTCCACATCGCCGTGCGGCCGCGGGATCACGTGAACGCTCACGAGTTCGCCCACGCGCTTGGCCGCCGCTGCTCCGGCGTCGGTTGCCGCTTTCACCGCGCCAACATCGCCGCGCACCATCACCGTGACAAAGCCGCCGCCGATATACTCGCTTCCGATCAATTTCACGTTCGCGGCTTTGACCATCGCATCCGCGGCTTCGATAGAGCCGATCAAGCCCCGAGTCTCGACCATCCCTAGAGCAATCATTTCCGGTGCAACCATGTTTCGTACCTCCTGTTGGGATTGAGATATTATATTCGTTGCGTCTCCGGCTCCGGATTGGATAGAGCGCTTTGCTAGCGGAGCCGTTGCGGTTTGTGCTGCGCCTGTGCGTGCTTTGGATTTGCGAGTGGATCGGCTTGCCGGATGTTTTGCGGGCATGGTTCTATTCACATACCGCTCACGTCATCAATGGTTTGCCACAGTAAGCACAATAGGTCGCGTCGCGAGGGTTTTCCTTGCCGCAGTTGGGACAGGTGATTCTTGATCGCGGGCGCGTTAAAGCAGGCATCGAGACCTTGGGGAGGGATGGACGCGGGGTGCGTTCGAGCAGACCCTGCGCCACCTGGCGTCCGTGCGTCAGCGCATCGGCATACAATTGGCGCATGCCACTGCCTGTGATCTTGTGTCCCGTCCGATACCAGTAGACAATTGCCTGGCCCACGGCATAAGTTCCGGCGTAGGCAACCGCAACTTTTGGAACGATGCCCCACACGGGGATCAAGCCGACCAATTGTCGGGCAACCTGCCGCCATACAAAGCCGGCTCCGACCACGCCGCCCAATTGCCGGACATGGTCCTGCCACCGCGTTGAGAGTCCCAGTGCCAGCCCCAGTTTATAGACCATCAATGCCTGGTTTTTGGTCAGGATCACAACATCGGCGACGTTGAATGGGATGTCGAGTGCAGGAATGACTTCGGCGAGCCCGGTCCCAAGCGAGTACGTGGCATTCGCAAACGACGTATCGTTGATCAATTCACGCGCGACGGCAATGCGAAAGAGCGGATAATGCCGCGCCAGCGAAAGATGTTGGTCCGGTAACGCGTCCATGACGCGCGGGATGAACTCCGTCGCCAACGATTCGGGATCCAGCGCCGAGCCAAAAGCCACCCGCGCGCCGGTCCATGGTCCAGCCATATTCATAAGAGTGCCGGCATCGCGCACGGCATCCATCTTGTTGTAAAAGACGACGACCTGGCACCCCGCGCGGGTCAATTCACGATACGCCTCGGCCTCTGCTGAAAAATCTCCGCGGGTCGCATCGAGCACCAGTACGATCAGGTCCGCTTTGCCCATTTGTGCAGCCGCGGCAAGGTCTGCCTCGACGGTCGGCGTAATCACCTTTTCGCGCGTGCGCGCGTCGTGACGCAGTGCCGCCACCAGGGTGCTCTTGCCTGCGCCATCCGCCCCGATAAAGGAAAGGACAACTGGTCGTTCGGCCTCTTCTTGAATTGGCCGGATATCCAGTTGTCGAAAGGTCGTCCAGATATTTCCAAGATCACGCCAGCCAGCCATGTCTAGACCTTTAACCGGGCACACAAGACTGAGGTGCGTCTATCACGATTTGCGAAACGTCACTTTGCCCTGGATTTCGAGGGAATCGACAATTGCCATGATCACGGCATCGGTAGGGGTTTCTTTGGTCACATTCGTCTGGCGGGCAGAGGAACCCTGGGCGACGAGCACCACATCGCCGATACCGGCGTCGACGGTGTCCACCGCGACGATCGGCTTTCCGACGATCTCGTTCTCGGCGGTCACTTCACGAATGATGAGCAGTTTTCGGCCCACCATTTTGTCATCTTTGATGGTCGAAACGACATCACCGACGACGCGTGCGATAAGCATCGCGTTCTCCTGAGGTAGGATGATTCTGATTATATGTCAGAAGATGTGAATGTCAAGGCAGTGCGAACGGAGATGGTTCGAGGTGGGGATAGGCGATCAACCTCTGGGGAGAGATTGGGGAACTCGGGGCACCCTGAGTTCCCCGGACTGGCTATGGCAAGGGTGGCGGAGGAGACCCGCGACCCGGTGGGATGCTTTCCCCATCGGGCAGATCACGCAACCTGGAACAAGGCACGATCTTGACGTCCTGCCAGACATGCCCTTCTGCCAGGAATGTTGGGATGTCCACAATCCAGCGTTTGCTTCCCCCTTCGAGACGGTAAATATGCGGGCTGGCGTCACATTTCAGCAGAACATAGAGTGGGCTCCCTATTTCGAATTGATCCAGAAATCCACGCTCCACGCTATGAACGTCCTGCCATCGAAAGCCAAAGTGCTCAAAGGCATCCAGGCTCGTGATCCAGTGAAACTTGCCATCGCGGTAGATGTAAATATCCGGACTTGCTTCCTCCTTAACGACCA
>JBLMXX010000217.1:0-4363 GCA_050257995.1 Acidobacteriota bacterium
GTGATCTTGCCATCGTTCGACTTGACTTTGAAAACCAGCAAGCCGGTGGGAGTGAGGAGGACGTGATTGGCCGGGAGCAAATAGTTATAGAGTTGGTTTTTATTGTCCAGCCCTTTAAGTGCCTTGGCAAGCGCGTTGTCCGCGCGCGGCTCTTTGATCCATTTGTTGGCGAGCATCGCGCCCACGTACGCAAGCCCAAAGCCGACGAAGAGAAGACCATAGGCGACGACGATGGGGAAATTGCCCGAAAATGAGGTCACGAGCGATCCCAGCAGGACGGCCAGACCGCCGAACGTGGCGTAACGCGCGATTTTGGCTTGGCGCTCGATCAGTTTGTCGTTTGTAATGAGGCGCATGATATCCTTCGGAGATGAACGCTTGGCAATTCACAATTGCCAAGCGTTCATCATGATCTGACTAATACTTTCCCAGTACCAGGCAGGCGTTTTGTCCGCCCAGTCCGAACGAATTCGAGATGACGACATTGAGGCGCGCGTCGCGTGCCCGGTTCGGGACATAGTCGAGGTCGCAGACGGGGTCGGGCGTTTCGTAATTCGTCGTCGGATGGATTTTTTGATCGCGCAGGGACATGACGCACGCGGCAGCCTCGAACGCGCCGGCGGCGCCCATCGAGTGTCCGATCATGGATTTGGTCGAGCTGATCGGGATTTGATAGGCGCGTTCGCCAAAAACGTTCTTGATGGCAAGTGTCTCGCCCGCATCGTTCAGGGGCGTGGAGGTCCCATGGGCGTTGATATAGTCCACCTGGTCTATTGATACGGAGGCATTTGCCAGCGCCTGCTTGATGACGCGCGTGGCGCCGATCGACTGCGGATCGGGCGCGGCGAAATGAAACGCGTCGGAATTGTTGGCGTACCCGAGCACTTCGGCATAGATTCGTGCCCCGCGAGCCAGCGCCTGGTCCAGCCGCTCGAGAATGAACATGGCGGAACCTTCGCCGACGACAAAGCCGTCGCGAGACTTGTCAAATGGACGGCTGGCATGGGTGGGATCGTCGTTCCGGGTTGACATGGCATGCATGACGCCGAACGCCGCAAAGACAATGTTGGAAATAATCGCGTCGGCGCCACCGGCCACCATCATGTCCGCAAAACCGTTCCGAATCAGTTCGGCGGCTTCGCCGACCGCGTGGGTGCCCGCCGCGCAGGCGGTCGTGACGGTCGAATTATAGCCGCGTGCGCGATAGCGCGCGGCGACGTGGAACGAAGGCATGTTGGGCAGTATGACGGACGCGAGAAAAGGGCTCACCCGGTCCGGGCCCTTTTGTAGGAATACATTATGCCCTTCGATCGCTTCGACAAAGCCGCCCAGCGCCGTCCCGATCAAAACTCCAACCCGGTCGGACTCGTCAAACGTGTCCGCCATCCCTGCATCCGCCATCGCTTCCCGGGCAGCGGCGACGGCAAACTGGGAGAC
Organism: Acidobacteriota bacterium; assembly: GCA_050257995.1. GTDB lineage: Bacteria > Chloroflexota > Anaerolineae > UBA4142 > UBA4142 > JBLMXX01. The sequence continues at coordinate 1,438 of JBLMXX010000217.1, forward strand.
GCGGCCCATCCGGCGGGCTTCTTTCGTCTCAATGTATTTGGTGGGATCGAAACCCTTGACTTCGGCGGCGATGCGAGTCTTGTACGCGCTGGCGTCGAACAGGGTAACCGGACCGATGCCGGATTTACCCGCGAGAAGATTTTGCCAGAATTCGCCCGGCGTCAGGCCCAGTGGAGTGAAGGCGCCGATGCCGGTGATCACCACCCTGGGCTTGCGCGAGCGCGCCTGCTCCTGCAACTCGGCGAGCGCTTGCGGCGTGAGCCGCTGGTCGGTCGAGCCCCCAATTGGCGTGACGGGAAGGGTATTCCCCATCACGAACGCGCCCGTTGCCGACGGCATGCGCGCGTTGTCTTGCGATTCCATTTCATCCTCCATCCACGACGATGTGGATTATATTTCCTGGCAACTGTGGCCAGAATCGTCTGAATTACAGAGCTGTCAATCCTGTTCGGATTGTTTCGAGCATATTGTTCTCGACCGCCTGTTTGCCAACTCGGATCGCGTTCTTGATCGCTTTGGCGTTCGAGCGGCCGTGGGCGATGATCGACACTCCATCCACGCCGAGCAAAATGGCGCCGCCAAATTCGGCATAGTCGAGCCGCACTTTGAGCGCGTCGAACGCGGGCTTGGCCAGAGCCGCCCCGGCGATCGCGACCGGTCGTTTCTTGATCTCTGCCTTGATAAATCCGACCAGCGTTTCCGCCAGCCCTTCGCTCAACTTGATGACGATGTTTCCGGCGTACCCGTCCGAGACGACGACGTCCGCGGCTCCCCGCGGCACGTCCTTGCCTTCCACGTTACCCACAAAGTTTAGTTTGCTCTTCTTCAAAAGCTCGAATGCCTCGCGCACCACAATAGGCCCCTTGCCTTCTTCTTCGCCATTTGAGAGGAGCGCGACCCGTGGGCTCGAGACTCCCATCACGCGCTGGGCATACGCCGACCCCATGATCGCAAATTGGTAGAGGTAATCCGGCTTGACCTCTGTGTTGGCGCCAATGTCCAAAAGGAAACAACGCCCCGTGGCGGTGGGATAGATCGAGCCGAGGGCGGGTCGCTCGATACCGCGAATTCTTCCAAGCCCAAATAGTGAGGCGGCCATCGCCGCGCCTGAGTTGCCCGCCGTTACGACGGCATCGGCCTCTTTTTGCTTGACCAGGCGGACGGCGATATTCATCGATGCGCCCTTTTTGGCTTTCACGGCTTCGACATGCTCCGTCATGGCGATTTCATCCTGAGCATGGACCACCGGCAAGTCTAAACCTTGCGTGTTGTACTTGGCCAGCTCGGTCTTGATCTTGTCCTGGTCGCCAACCAGCATGACCGTAATGCCAAATTCGCGCGCTGCCTGGACGGCTCCTTCCACATCGGGAACAGGGCGCGCGTCGCTCCCCATTGCATCGAGGGCGATCTTCACGGCGAGTCTCCTTGTCGGTTCTTCGATTGGTCAATTAGTCGATTGGTCAACTAGTCAACTGGTCAATTGGTCACCAATCACCAATCACTACTGCGACTAATTGACCAATGCACTAACGCCCGTAACGCCCCATCGTTTGAGTTGAGGCCAGAATGTGACCTGACATCGCCTTTTCCACATCCGCGCGGCTGGCGCCTTCCTGCAAGCCCAACGAAGGGATATCGAGAGCATCGAGTGTAAAAAAGTAACGATGAGTACCGGAAGGCGGGCAGGGACCGGTATAGCCGTTCTGTCCGCGACTGTTTTTCGCGCCTTTGCCAACGCTGGGCGCGCGTTCCAGTATTTCAGTCTGGGTGCCGGGTAGATCGAATGCCACCCAGTGCGTAAAGGTGCCGCCCGGCGCATCTGGGTCATCCATAATCAATACGAAACTCTTGGCGCCGGAAGGCGCTCCCACCCACTGCAAAGGTGGCGAGATGTTTTCTCCGTCGCAGGCATATTTCTTTGGAATTGCTCCGCCTTCGCTAAATACGTTGCTCGCTATCTTGAAGGCGCCCGCCGGGACTGCACTCGGTGGCACGGTGGGTGGAGCAGAGGAGGGTGCCGGGCTGACCGGAGTGGCACATGCGGTTGCGAATACTCCCAGCAGGGCGCCCGTGATCACCACAAGGGCCGTCCATATGCACGCCGGAATATAGGAAAGAGCAAAGTAGCGCATTTTTTCCTCGCGCTATTTTACTCGACTTGACCCAATTAGCAAGTTTCATTTTTTCACGAATTTGTGCTACAATATATGTCGAGTCGGGGACCTTCACTCCGCTATGATGGTCGATGGAGAGAATAAAACATGGATGTGCTCTTGTTACGTGACGTGCCCGGTGTTGGCAGTGCAGGGCAGGTGAAAAAGGTGACGGATGGCTATGCGCGTAATTATCTCCTGCCGCGCAAGTTGGCCGTTGCCGCTACGGGCGGTGCTGTCAAACAGGCGCAGACGATCAAAGAAGCCGCCGCGCGTCGGGATGCCAAGACCCTGGCGGAAGCGCAGCAATTGGCGGATCTGCTCCGGCAGACGACGTTGAGCTTCCGTGCCAAAGCCGGGGAAGGGGAGCGCCTGTTTGGTTCGATCACGGCGGGGGATATCGCCGAGGGATTGGCGAACGACAAGCACATCACCGTCGACAAACGCAAAATAGAACTGCATACTCCGATCAAAGAATTGGGCAGCCGCCAGGTCTCGATCAAGCTGCATCCCGAAGTGACCGCGCAAGTGACGGTCGTCGTGGAAAAAGAAGAGGCGTGATCGAGGTCGTCTATGAACGCGACAAGTCAGGCGTTAATCCGTCAGATTGTAGAGCACGTCACCTGCGCCGTGTGCGGTCATCATTACGGGAAGAGCGATGTGCAGATTCTTGGGCGGCGAGAGCAGGTCTGGGCGATGAAGGTCCAATGCCGCGAGTGCCGTACCAAGTCTCTTTTGCTCGCCGTCGTCAATGACGCCGGCACGCGCCCGGT
>JBLMXX010000218.1:0-2976 GCA_050257995.1 Acidobacteriota bacterium
ACCCTATGCGATCGACGATGCATGGATTACGTATCGCTATGCGGAGAATCTGGCCAACGGACTGGGGATGGTTTACAATCCTGGGGAGCATGTGTTGGGAACCAGCACTCCGCTTTATACCCTTATCCTTGCCATTCTCCATGTTTTCGGTGCTCCGGTCCCGGCGTCAAGCCAGGCGATTGGTTTCGTCGCAATGCTCGGAACGCTGGGGGGGATATTCCTGCTGACGAAGAGGGTGCACTCTGAACCGGCCGCGCTATTAGCGGCAGGGTTGGTGGTTTCCATGGGTAGCTTTAATCAAGTTGTGGCTCAAGGCATGGAAACGCCGCTCTATGTCTGCCTGATAGTATTTTCGTTCTATTTCTTTGCCACCGACTCGCTCTACCTCTTTGCCGTGTTGGCTGCTCTGTGCGCACTGACGCGTTTGGACGGATTGGGAGTCGGTATCGCCGGCTTTGCCACCTATTGGCTCATCCGGAGACGGCTCCCAGGGAAGGCGGTCGCCCTCTACGTTGCCTGCCTCCTTCCGTGGGCGCTATTCTCCTACTATTACTTTGGCAGCATTTCTCCGAACGCTTTAATCGCCAAGCAAGTGCACAACGACTACCGGATCACGTTCTGGATCATAGACTGGCTGTCCGGACAGCCTTTAACGCCGTTTGCCATTGTAGGGGCAGGCGCAATGATTGCAGCCCCGCTGACCCGGAAAGTCGGTCTTTTGTTAGTGACTTGGTTATTGGGCTATGTGACCGCATATAGCCTTGCGAGGATTTCGTTTTATGCGTGGTATGTGACGCCACTCACGGCGGCTCTAGCGATCTTGGCCGCAGTAGGTATCCTGACGATTCTGAAGACTGTCTTCCATGGGCGGGCGATTCAGGGCATCCTCCTGGCGGTCCTCATCATTTTTCTGGTGCTTCCAGACTTTCGCTTGGTACAGAGGCGTCTGCGCGGCGACGTGGGAATTGAGAAAGCAGACCAGGTGAGGTACGACGCGGCACACTGGTTGAGAGACAATCTTCCCAGGAGCGCGGTAATTGTATCGGGAGGGATCGGACAGGTCGGATATTTTACACAGAACTATATTTTGGATGCGTCAGGATTGGTCAGCCCCCAGGTCATAACGGACATTCCTTGGACTTGGCCCAGGTTTCTGCCCTTTATTATAGAACACTACCGACCGGAATATGTCTTTGAAGCTTTTCCAGACGTCCCCGATTATATGAAGGATGATTATTCGATCGTGCGTACCTGGGAAGTGGGAGACTCGTTTTTCCAACGATTTTACCTTTTCCGTCGGACTGGAACGGATTCGATAGAGCGGGACAATTCTGTCGGGGGACTAGCCAAGTAGGACGTAATGAAGGCGGGCAGTCATGGCTTTTACTCTACTGCTTACTGCAATACTCTTGGGAGCCGGTGGCCAACTTTTGCTGAAAAAAGGGATGCGGCGGTATCCCGGTTTTCAATTGCAGGCGCTGTTCGCTCTCGCCCGAAACCCGGCAATTATCGGCGGTTTTGGTTTGTATGGAATCTCGACCTTGCTTTACTTGAAGGTCCTGGCAAGTCTCAGCCTCTCACTTGCCTATCCGACCGTTAGTCTCGGCTATGCCATCGTGGTCATCATGTCCAGGATCCTTTTCCAAGAGAGGATCTCCCGCACCCGGTGGGCAGCCGTCGGCATGATTTGCCTTGGTGTGGCGCTAGTGGGAGTGGGAGCAGGTTGATGTCGATAGCACCTCGATATTTCACGCGCGGGGTTGCCGCGCGCTTGTTCGTCACGTGCTGGATACTGTACGCGCTGCATTTTGCCACCAATTCCGTAAGGGAAATTTACCCTGCTTTGAGCCTGGGCGATCACTTTAGTTTTGACGTCTCTGAATATTTGGGCCTGCATCCCGACTTGTTTGAGTTGCCTGGACGCGGCGCCTTTATAAACAACAATCCGGGCGCGTCCATTCTGGGAGCAATTCCATACGCGCTGATGCGCCCAATCATCGACCCGATTATCGCACGCGTCCAGGCGGGTCGCGCCCAATCCAACCTGCCTCCGCCCGAGTACAACACGATCTATCCCATGGCGCGTGAATTTTACCGGAAGGCATACGAACGCGGCCTGGATGTAAAGCTTGGGCTGGGCGCCGGGGTAATGCAAGTGTTGTTGATGGCACCGCTTTCAGCGCTCAGCGCGGTCGTTATGTTTTACATTCTCCTGAGCCTGACAGCATCCGTTCGAAAATCCCTGCTGCTCGCTTTGCTGTATGCTTTTGCCACGCCGATCTTTTATCGGACAGCGCAGCTAAATCAAAACTTGCTGGTCAGCCATTGCGCGCTGTTCGCGTTTGCGCTGCTGTGGCGACCGTGGGATGACCCGTTACATCCGCAGCGACCACGTTACCTGCTCGCCGGACTGCTCGCCGGATGGGCGGTGGTTCTAGATTACAGCGGTCTCGTCGTGCTCGGGTCCTTGAGCCTCTATGCCCTCGTGCGCTACCGGTCATTTCCTGCTTCCCACCGGTCTCTGAGCAGCCTGATCTCGTTCGGCGTGGGTGCCGCGACAAGTGTCGGCGTGCTGTTGATTTATCAATGGGCTGCGTTTGGCAATCCTCTCCTTCCCGCTCAGCATTACATGCCCGCGACCGCTTATTCGGGGTACGGGTTCAGCGGAATGGGCTTGCCTCAACCTGACTTGCTCTGGGAAACGGCATTTGGAATGCGTTTTGGGCTATTTACGTCTGCCCCGATACTATTGCTAGCCTTGTATGTTCCGGGCTGGTTTCGAGGTCCCTTACGTATCGTCGGTGGACGGGAATTGCGTTTCATCCTTTTGTATTCTCTGGTTTTCTTCCTGTTCGCGTCTGCCAGCGAGTATGGGCGCTTGCAATTCAACAGCGGCGTGCGTTATATTGTACCTGTTGTGCCGTTCCTTTTCCTGCTTGTCGCTGGTGTCATGCTTCGCATGCCGCCGGTCCTGGC
>JBLMXX010000219.1:0-5307 GCA_050257995.1 Acidobacteriota bacterium
ACCGGGTCCTTTTTCTTCCACTCTTCCACTTCTTCGCGCGAGCGATACGTCCGGTCGTCGTCGTCGGACGAGTGCGGCACCGGGCGATAGGTCTTTGCCTCGACCAGGGTTGCCCCTTCACCCCGGCGGGCGCGGTCGGCTGCCTCGCGAATGACGCGATAGACTTCGAGCGCGTCATTCCCGTCCACAATCACACCTGGCATGCCGTACGCGACGCCCCGGTCGGCGACGTTTTTGACGGGCATTTCCTTGAAAGTCGGAACAGAAATAGCGTACTGGTTGTTTTCGCAAAGGAAAATCACGGGCAGTTTATAAATGCCCGCCCAATTCAAGGCTTCGTGAAAATCTCCTTCGGCGGTCCCGCCTTCGCCAAAGCAGGTGAGCACCACTTCGTCGGTCCCCTTGTAACGGATCGCGAATCCGACCCCGGAGGCTTGCGGAATTTGGGTAGCGACGGGACTGGAGCCGGTGATGATTTTGAGCGCGCGGCTGCCGTAGTGCGCCGGCATCTGGTGCGCGCCGGAGGCGGGGTCGCCCTGCTTGCCATATAGCGCGAGCATCATATCCCGCGCGGACATGCCGATCACGAGCGCGAGCGCCATATCCCGGTAATAGGGGTGCACCCAATCATGGCCCTTGCGGAGGGCAAACGCCGCGCCGACCTGCGTGCCTTCATGCCCGATGCCGGAAATGTGAAAAGCCACCTCGTGCTGGCGGTGCAAGATCCACATTCGCTCGTCGAGCCGGCGCGAGAGCAGGATATACCAATACATTTCGAGTGCCTGCTCGTCACTCAAGCCGAGGGACCGGTGCTTGGGTTCGACTTTGGCACCCAATTTCCCCGCGACCTGAACTGCTGCCATCCATACCTCCCCACCTTCCGCTGACCGGTTTAACCCTTGTCCATGCTGCGGAAGGACAACGTGCTTTCCCTAAATCTGATGCTCTGTCTCGAAAGGCAAATGAGGAATGGGAAATTCTCCCATTCCTCATCTCTAGCGTATGGATTACTTTGTCCCGAACCGCTTTTCGACGTCCGACCAGTCGAGGTTTGCAAAGAACTTGTCGATATATCCCGCCTTGCCGGCGCCAAAGTCGATAAAGTAAGCGTGCTCGAAGCAGTCCATGGCGAGCACCGGCACGGCATTCCAGACCGGGAACGAGTATTGTTCATCGCCGATCATGTTGAACAAATAGTTCCAGTCGCGGTCCCAGGCGAGCCAGGCCCAGCCGCGGGCGGAGGCGCCCGTCGCCTTGAAATCCGAGAGCCACTTGTCAAAGGACCCAAAGTCTTTTTCGATCTGTGAGAGCAAAGCGCCGCCCGGCTTGCCGCCCTTGCCGCCCAGGTGGCTAAAGTACAAGTCGTGATTCTTGACGCCGCCGACCGCGCGCGCCAGCTCAACTTTGAGTTCGCGGACCGGGGAGTAGGTGGGGTTGGCGGCTTTATAGTCGTCGGGACCCAGGGCTTCGACCTTGCTCATGATCTCGTTGTATTTATTCACATAGCCCTGGTACAGCTTGTAGTGCTCCTCCATGGTCCGCTTGGAGATGCCGTCCAGGTCCTTTTGGAATGACGCGAATTGTTTCGCGGTGATCTGATTTGCCATTTTCGTTCTACTCCTTATGTAGGTAAACCTGTGCCGGTAGGTGGCACAAGTTCAAGAATTTTCAGCGGGGCTGGTTGACAATGAAAACGTATGCGATAGTGAAGATGTGTTTGCACCCCCCTTTCGACGGGCCGTACACGTGGCCGAGGTTACGTCGGTCGATTCGCGTCATCACGAATGAATCATCCCGCGGGGATAAGAGCGCGAGAATGATAGCATACTAGTCATCGCGTTGTCAAGACGCTTTTTGAGAATGGCGCGCGACCTATCCGCCGCCGCCCGTTCCCAAGATCCCACCCTCCGTCATCGCGCGCACGTCCAGGATCTGATCGAGTTGCTCGGGCAAAAGATATCCCTTTTCTAAAACGACTTGGCGGATGGGAACGTTTCGCGCCATCGCCTCCTTCGAGACTTCGGCTGCCTTGAGGTAGCCGATCACCGGGTTGAGTGCAGTGACCAGGACGGCGCTCTTGGCAAGCCACCCTTCCGCTTTCTCGCGATTGGCGGTGATCCCCACTACGCACTTGGTCGTGAACGCGTCGACCGCGTGGATGAGAATGTCCATCTCCTGGAACAGGTTGTAGGCGATGATGGGCATCATCACATTCAGCTCCAATTGGCCTGCCGCCGCCGCAACTGAAACGGTCAGGTGGTTGCCCATGACCTGATACGACGCCATGTTTAGCATTTCGGCAAGCACCGGGTTGACCTTGCCCGGCATGATGGACGAGCCGGGCTGGACCGCGGGCAGGCGTATCTCGTCCAGCCCCGTCGTGGGTCCCGAGGCGAGGAGGCGGAAATCGTTGGCGATGCGCGTGAGCGTCAGCGCGAGCGTGTTCACGGCGCCGGAAAAGTCAGCCGCATCCGCCATAGACTGCATCGACTCGAACAGATTGCCGCTCGACCGGACGTTCAAATGCGTTAATGCGTTGATGCGCTCGATCATGCGCGCATGATAATCGGGATGGGCATTCAGTCCGGTGCCCGTGGCGGTCCCGCCGATGCCCAGCCGCCGCAGGCGATCGCCCGCCGTCGCGATGCGCTCGCGGTCGTTACGGACTGCCTGGGCGTACGCCCCAAACTCCTGCCCCATCCGGACCGGGACGGCGTCCTGCAGGTGGGTCCGGCCCGATTTCACAATAGAGTCGAATTCCTTCGCCTTGGCCGCCAGCGCCACGGCGAGCGCGTCCAGCGTTCCGAGCAGTTCGTCCAGTCGCCACAAAGCGCCGAGCCGAATGGCGGTCGGAATCGTGTCGTTCGTGGACTGCGCCATGTTCACATGATCGTTGGGGTTGACCGGCTTTTTCGCATCCGCCAATTTGTAGCCGAGGATCTGATTCGCCCGGTTAGCGATGACTTCATTCACGTTCATGTTGTGCGAGGTGCCCGCGCCGGCCTGGATGGGGTCCACGACGAACTGGGGCTCCCACTTGTTATCAAGCACTTCCTGAGCCGCCGCAATAATCGCCCCGGCTATTTGGGGATCGAGCAGGCCGAGGTCGCGGTTCACCTCGGCGGCAGCCCGCTTGATGAGCGCCATCGACCAGACGAACGCCGGATAGGGCTTGAGTCCACTGATAGGAAAATTCTGGACGGCGCGTTGGGTCTGTGCGCCCCACAGCGCATTCTCCGGGACATTTACGGTTCCCAGCGAATCTTTCTCGATTCTGTCTGTCATGACGATACCTCCTGCACGCCGGTTGGCAGTTCGCGATGGGCGTTGGGGAAAAATTTAGGCGGGATACGAGATTATCCCGCCGTTAAGGGGCTGAGGCCGACTGCATCCTGGACGTAAGCCAGCGCCATTAATTGCTCTTTAGACTTTTCAACTGGATGCTGGCCTGATTCTTGAGCATCATGTGCCCGCTTCCGTTCATCACCGTTTCAAATTCCTGGCGTGCCTTGTCCGCATCGCCCCGGATCTTGTAGATCGCGCCGAGGAAATAATGGGCGTGGTCCAACCCCGGGGCGAGCTTGAGGGCACTCTGGAATTCATTGAATGCAGCGTCCAGATTGTGGGCGGCATAAAAGGCGCTGCCGAGATTAAAGTGGGAGGTCGCGTCAGGGTGGTCTTTGACAGCCATCTCAAAGTGAGTGACCGCCTCTCCTTCGGTTAGTTCGGGTTCATGTTCAGTGGGCTTTGCCATCGAGTCCCTCCTGGACTGGATATCAACAATGCTTGAACGCCTCTTATTGTACCAAAGTTGCTTTGGAAATTCAAGGGTGTCGCGTTTGACATCCATTCTCACTCGATATACATTTTGGGGAAATGAGATTTGGACAAGCGCCTCTCGGCGTTGGAACAGGAGATTTTCTTGAAGAGTTATCTGGACCATCTCGAATGCACGAACTGCGGCAAAACCTACTCGGCGGAAGAATTGCACACAACCTGCCCCGCGTGTGGCAAGGTGCTGTACGCGCGCTATGACCTCGACGCCGCGCGCAAGCATTTCACACGGGACGACCCGCTCAAGCGACCCGGGAATATGTGGCGCTGGTTTGAGTTGATGCCCGTGCGAGACGAAGCGAATGTGGTCACCCTGGGCGAAGGATACACGCCCCTGCTTGCGGCACGCACCCTGGGACGCCGGTTCGGCGCGCAGAATCTGTACATCAAAGAGGAAGGGCTGAATCCCACAGGCAGCTTCAAGGCGCGTGGGTTATCGGCGGCTGTTTCCAAGGCAAAGGAGTTGGGCGTCCACGCGATCGGGATGCCGTCGGCGGGCAATGCGGGCGCGGCGCTGGCGGCATACGGCGCGCGGGCAGGGATGGATATCTATGTTTTTGTTCCCGAGGACACGCCCGAGATGATGAAGAAGGAAGGTTATGTGTACGGCGCGCACGTTTATCTCGTCAGGGGGCTGATCAACGACGCGGGCAAGATCGTGCGCGACAACGCCGCGGCGCGCGGGTGGTTCGACGTGAGCACGCTCAAAGAGCCCTACCGGGCTGAAGGCAAAAAGACGATGGGGTATGAGTTGGCGGAGCATTTTGGATGGGAGGTGCCGGATGCCGTTCTGTACCCGACGGGTGGCGGGACCGGCATTGTCGGGATGTGGAAGGCGTTTGACGAGATGGAGCAACTGGGCTGGATCGGGCCGAAACGTCCCAAGATGATCTCCGTTCAAGCAGAGGGATGCGCGCCGATCGTGAAAGCGTTCCACGACGGCACACGCCACGCCGACCTATGGCCGGATGCTCACACGCTCGCTCCGGGCATCCGCGTCCCTGTCGCGATCGCCGACTATTTGATGCTGGATGCAATGCGCGCCAGCGGCGGCACCGGCGTGATGATTTCCGATGGGGAAATTATGGAGGCGATGCACGAAATGGCACGGCTCGAAGGCGTGTTTGCCGCGCCGGAGGGCGCCGCGACCTATGCGGGATACAAGAAATTGATGGAGAGCGGGTTCCTAAAGCCGGAAGAACGCGTGGTCCTCTTTAACACGGGATCCGGATTAAAGACGCCGGAGCTTTTGTCCGGTTATAGTTTGCCGTATTGGGACTAGAACAAGCACTTGACCTGCCATACCTGCAAGGGAGAGTAACCTATATGGGACCCGAAGAGCGCACCAGGAAAATAGAATCCTATGGAACAGCCTATCAGCGGCTGGTCTCGGCGTTGGAACGTCTGCCACGGGAAATGTGGCAGTTCAGGCCAACCCCCAGCCGATGGACGATCCACGAAATCCTCGTCCAC
>JBLMXX010000220.1:0-3290 GCA_050257995.1 Acidobacteriota bacterium
TATTCTTGAGCAGAGCCAGACGCGCCCGCGCTCTGTCCAGGTCCTGATCGTACACGAAAGCGCTCGCGGTCAGTACGATATAGTCATCTTGCGAGGAAGATTTCAAGTCGGGGACGTCCACGTTCGTCACCTGCACAGGCCACACCACCCACGCCAGAAAGAGCCCCACTGTCAAGCCGCCTACCAATGCAACCACCGCGATAATCACCAGATTGCGAGATTCGATTGGGAAATCCCTCATTACCACTCCTCAAAGAGAATTGCCGGGGGCACAGGGGCAAGGCAGATTCAAGACCTGATTATGCAATGACGCGCCTCCATGTCAGAAGAAAGCAGACCTGCCGCTTGGACGGCAAGCCCAGCCCATTTACACGATCAGACGGCAGTCCATCGATCCACGCCGAATACTGACCCGTTTCCCCCCGGTCCGGCGCAAAGGATGACCAAACGGGTATGTTTGCCTTTCCCTCTTCGTTGGTCGTCGCGTCCGTTTTGTCTTCGGGCCAGCCCTGCCAGACGCGTTGATACTCGATCGGCTTGGCCATCTCATCTTCGACTGTAAAAAAGATGTGGTGCTTGCCTTCCGATTCGGAGGGACCTTGATACTCGGCGCGAATCAACCTCCAATACATTTGCCCGGGCGAAACCTTGGCGGGCTCGAAGGAGATATTTATGGCGTCCAGGCGTGGGTCCCAGTCCAACAAGGGGACCGGAAGGCTGGAGAAGAGCAGTGACGGCGACGGAAAGGAACCGGTTGCCGTTCGCGCGGGCTTGGGTCGAAGCTCCTCCGACTTTGCCTCTTTCGGTTCTTGTGGACTAGTCGGTGGAGGTGGAAGTGGAATGTCTGACATTTCCTCTTGCTCCGTTTCGGCGGCGGCCATTGACGACGGCTCCGCTATGGCCGGTTCAGCCGCAAGTGGCGACGACCCATCGAACCCTGGAGTCGGCGCGACGGGAGGTTCGGCAGGGAGGGATGGCACCTCCGGTTCCTCCGGCTCTGTGATCGCGGCAGGCGCCTCATCGAATACTGATTCGGGCGATGTCTGAATCGGCGCGGGAGGCGCAGTGACCGCAAGTATGGGCGGAGCCGAGGTCTGGACCGCGACCGGTTGGACCGGTGGAGCCGGTTGAGCACCCGGCAACCTTCGCGCCAGGTTGGGCATTGCCTTTACGGCATCTATAACCGGCAGGCGGTCTGTGATGCCGGCACCCGGCATTGGAATCGTTGGAATTCCGTTTTCGACTAGGTTGGCGGTGTTTGATCCATCCCTGAGGATATCTGCCCAGAATGGACTGTGCCAGGCATCCATTTCCCTGCCGGGAGATGAAACGAGGAGCATGGGCGCCGTGGCGAAATTATAGTCCGGTGCCTGTCGTTGCATGAAATCGAACAAGTCAATCGTTTGGTCGCGGTGCGCGGCGGGCGTGGTGCGAGGATAGCGCGGGTCCTCACGCCGTCCGATCCCAAAACCGCTTTCAGTGCCGATAATGGGAATCGACCGGCCCAGGTATTTCATCGTCAGCTCGTTATAGTATTCAAACTCGCGAAAACAGGCATGGTCTTGCAGAGTGCTCGGGTTCGGATTTTTGCCCGAGGCGCGCAGGGCATTGACCTGATCCATCTTGTCCACGCGTCCGAAATCCCCGTTCCACCAGACCCAATCGGTAAACGATCCCTGATTATATTGCTCGGGTGTCAATGGGAGGCCTGTCCGGTTGACGGGATCATCCGGATAGGCGAGTGGGCGGTTGAGCGGATAATTGTGCACCGCGATCCAGCATCCCTCCAAAAGGATATCCTGGCGACCGACCGCGACCAGGGCGCCCAGCAGGTCCATAGTGCCGCCCGGACTGATCGCCGGCAGCCCCGGCAAGCCACCCATCGCCAGGATCAAACGCGCATCGAACAGCCAGTTGAGCGCCACCAATTTCGCCGTTTCGACGGGGTTGCCTGGAATAGCATGGTGCTTCCATGCGCTCGCCAGGTCCGGTTCGTTGTTGGTCTCGAAATAACGGACCCCCGCGGCGATCAAGCGCTGAATCGACTGCTCTTCGGCCGCGCTGATATGACCGGGATTGGGTTCGGGGAGATCGTTCGGCGGTGGATCCCTTCGGAGGATACGTACAATCGGAAAGATTCCGGCATTGAGCAATCGTTCGCAGAGTGGAAGGCTATCGCCACCGTCGTCCACTACTTTGAGCCACTTGATGCCCATGGCGACGAGTTCGGCGATCCAAAAATCAAAGCCCTCTTTCCCGCCCGACCAGCCGGAGGTGGCGCTGGCATTCAGCCCGCGACCATTGTCGCTCGGCGGTCGGGGAAAATCCTTCAGGTCCTTTGGCATCCCGCCTCCAGAGGAACTTGTGACTCGAAGATAATGTCACTCATCCACGCGCCATCCGTCGAGAGCACTCTTGTATTCTTGCAGCTGAGGCTCCGGGATGCGCAGGTAGACGCCTTCGGCTTCTGCGACCAAAGTGCCATCCTGTAACCGCATTTCGCCGCGTCCTTCAAGTAGGCGCCCGCCCTTTTTGGTAATTTCGCCCCTCAACCGCAGCGGCTCGCCGATGGGCACGGGCTTGCGAAAGCGCACCTGTAATTTCGCCGTCATGCACCAAAGATCGCTCGCGATCGCGGTCCGCCCGATCAGTTCGTCGAGCAGAGCGGTGACAAGGCCGCCGTGCATAACGCCCGGATAGCCCTGATGCTCTTCGCGCGGCGTATAGTCGGCGTGAACGGAGCCATGTTCGTCTGCGAAAAAGGTCAGGTGAAATCCGATGGGGTTTTCGCGTCCGCAGACAAAGCACATCTTGCTGTTAGGCTGCTTTTGCATTGGCTTGTTCGTCCAGTGCTTGCCCTACCGCCTCGAACACTTTGGGCGTCAGCACAGGACCGCGTTTGCTTTTGCGGAAAGTGTCTTTCAGGTCTTCCACGCGGACGACCGGGACGGTGGGATTCTCGATCGTCAGATCGGCTTTTGGATCGCTAAAGACCACATATCCGTCAACGGGTACCATGCCCCCGTTCTCGACCTTGTCCGCCAGGAGTGTTTTTATCTTGGCGATTTCATCTCGCAGCTCGGCGGCGGGATTCCCGAGTGGCTCCTGCCCCATCCCACCGAAAAGGCGCGACCAGCGGAAGGCGGTGAACCATTTGTCGCCCTGGCATGTGATCTTGCCATCGTTCGACTTGACTTTGAAAACCAGCAAGCCGGTGGGAGTGAGGAGGACGTGATTGGCCGGGAGCAAATAGTTATAGAGTTGGTTTTTATTGTCCAGCCCTTTAAGTG
>JBLMXX010000221.1:0-3902 GCA_050257995.1 Acidobacteriota bacterium
TGGCAGTGTCTGCCTCACCGTGCATAATTAGAACCGGGCGCGGCGAGATTTTGGCAATGGTACGGATCGGGTCAGCCGAGAAAAGGTTCGCATGAACGCGGAGGCTCGCGAGCAGTTCGACTAGCCAACTTACTAACTCAGCCCCTGGGCGCGGATAACCGCGCTGAAGAGCCGCATTCCGGATAATAGCACCGAGTTCGCCAAAGGTGCAATCGCTCACTACGGCCACGACATTCGGGCAAAGCGGAGTGGTTGCGAGCGCTATCGCCCCGCCCATGGAAAATCCGATCAGCCCCACGCGTGATACGCCCTTCTTGTTAAGAAAATCAATCGCGTCGAGCAAGTCACCGCGTTCGTAATGTACGAGGGATGTGAATTTGCCCTCACTGGCGCCGTGCCCCCGGTAATCAAAGAGACAGACGTTATAGCCTGCACCGTTCAAAAATGGCACATAAATCAGATCGGGTGAACATTCTCCCGCATAGCCGTGGCTGAAAACCAGAGTTCCCTTTGCATGGACCGGTGTGGGAACGAACCAGCCGCGCAAAGTCAGGCCGTCCCGTGTCTTGAAGGAAATCGCTTCAGCGGTCAGCCCATAGTCAGCGGGCGACGTGGCGGAGCGACGGCGGATGGGATGGACCAATTCCCCGGCAGCAATCCACGCGCGGCGCACCAGGACTGCAATGAGAAGGACAAAGCCACATAAAATAACTACCAAACTGGCCAGAACACTAGCGCGATTCAAGGGTGTTTCACCGGATCAGCGTGTCATAAATTGCGTTTGGCTTAAATCTGGGCTATAATTGCAACAGTGTCAGGGTAGCAGAAAGGGTCCAATGAAGCGCCTTGAAGTTTCCGTCCTGTTCGTCTTGGCTTTATTGGCATCATCCACCGGCATGCGCGGGGTGTCGGCGGATATTGCGCCCAGTACGTGTGCCTTTGTAGTAGAAACGGGACATAACATCCACGGTGTTTTCCTGAGTTTCTATAACAGTCACAACGGTCCCGAAAATTTCGGTCCCCCCATCACGGAAGCCTTCCTCGAAAACGGTCTGGTCGTCCAGTATTTCCAGCGTGCGCGGTTTGAATTTCGTCCCGATTTCCCCGAACCTTATAGGGTCCAATTGGGGCTGCTCGGGCTGCAATATGGTATCACCGATCCCCCGGTCCAGTCAAGCGTGATTCCGCGCCCGGACGACCCAAACTATGCCTACTTTCCCGCCACGGGACTTTGGGTCCCCTATGCAATAAAGAGATTCTTTGACGCGCACGGAGGGTGGGAATTATTCGGTTATCCTATATCCAACATTCGTTACGAGACCAGATATTTTACGCAGTATTTCCAACGTGCGCGCCTGGAATGGTCTCCATTGGAAAACAGGGTTGTGGCTAGTCCAGTAGGTCAGGTTTCGCTCGATAAGACCTATCCGGCGGACTTTAAATGGCGCACCAGGTCCGCGCCTGACTGGTGTCCGAGCATGAATACAGGGGTGAACTCTGGGGATTCGATGCCTCCTACCACGCGAACGATCGCGGTGATACCGACATCCGTTCCCATGGGGACGGCGATCAATGTACTGGTCCGGGTCCGTTACCGGCAAACCGGATCGAGCGGACCCCAGTATGTCGACGTCGCCGTGGTTGACCAAAATTCAAAGCCAATTCCGGGCTTGGCGCTTATCGCGGTAGTTCACTTTGCGAATGGGGACCGAGTGTTCCCACTGTTGGCGACCGATGTGACGGGACACGCGGCATTCAGTTTTGAAATCGGCTCCCAACCGCAAAACACCACGACCGTTATCGACGTGACAGCTACCTCTGGTGCCATTTCTGCCGTGGGACGTGATTCATTCTCGCGCTAGGACGTAGAATTCAATACCAGATCGAGTTCATTTTCTGAAAACGAGATGGACGCGTGATGCGTTCATTTTTCATTTTCTTCCGCGTTATCTTCCCATCCGATAATCCACACACACAGGCCCGCCAGCAGAATCGTCGCCACGACCAAGGCGATGAGTTGGGTAGGTAATAGTCCCACATCTTTCGCCGACCAGACTAAGATGATGACCATGCCCACGGCCAGCACGCCCCATGCCGTGAGGCGAGGGTGCTGACCAGCAAAACTTT
This sequence comes from Acidobacteriota bacterium, assembly GCA_050257995.1. Lineage (GTDB taxonomy): Bacteria > Chloroflexota > Anaerolineae > UBA4142 > UBA4142 > JBLMXX01. Next base: position 2,128 of record JBLMXX010000221.1, read on the forward strand.
TCAACGCCGTCATACCCGAATCCTCCTTCAACCGATTCATATGGGCTTTGTAACCATATCCTCGCGTAGTCGTTTTACCCAGAGCACATGCCCGGGCTGCATCCGTTCTTGCACTACCGGTCGCCATAGGCGGTGCAGTGCGCCTACCTCTTTATTCTGATAGCCGCACGCGCGAATCTGTTCCACGACAAATGCTTGCACGTCCGTCCGGATGATGATGAGCGAGACTTCGCATTGTAACGCCTGTGCATCCTTCTCGACGAGGGCAAACAGAGGCGGGAGTGCCCGTGGGGCGATTGCTTCCGATTCAACCCAAACGTCCCGCACCATCGCGACTAGGTTTTCCGCCTCCCATGCCGCCAGCGCGACGATCCGGCCTTGCCCCACGGCGATGCGGTAACCGCGTTTCCCAAAGCGTTGCATTGCCTGGTCGCGCGGGAGCGACTCGGATTGATTTTCGCTTCGCGCAAGAGCCACGGCGAGCAAATCCAGATCATTCCGCCGCGCCCGCCGCACTTGAATTGTCGTGTCCGCTGTGATTTCCGGCAAGGGCTTGCTCTGGACCGGCAAAATCCTCTGTACGGTAGGCGATGATTCAACCGTCCCCGTAACCAAATCCTCTACTGTTGGAGCCACCGAGACCGGTTCTGTTTCTACGTCGAGGACGGGTGCCACGGCCTCGCCTGCTTCGGGCGTGGAGAGCACCCGAGTGTCCTGGGCGAGTTCTGCTGGAGCTTGGGGAGTGGGCGCAACGGGCGGTGATATCTCTGGCAACTGCGCCGGGACTTGGAGCGCGGTAGGTTGTGACTCGGGGAGACGAGCAGATGGAATCGGAGCAGCGATTTCCTGAAGCAACGGGTGCTTGTCGCGGGCGCGATCCAAGTGGACGGTATTGTTCCAGGCATTTTGTACCTGCCGCCGCGTGGTGCTCAGATCGTGACCGTTATCGATGACGACATTGGCGCGTTTGAGTTTTTCGTCTTGGCTCCCCTGGGCGGCGAGACGAGCACGCGCATCCTCGGGCGGCATCTGGCGGTCGCGGCTGACACGCGCCACCTGCACCTCATAGGCGGAGGTGACAACCCACAAGGCATCGCACCACTGGTCCATCCCGGCTTCCACAAGCTTGACGGCTTCAATGACAACGACATTTGAATTGGTCTGTCGCAAGGTTGCTTTGATGAGCTCCCCGACGGTGGGATGGAGAATGTTTTCCAATTGTTCGAGCGCGCCCGCGTCGACAAAAACGCGCGCTCCCAATTTCTGCCGATCGATTTTCCCGTTATAGCGCAAAATCCCGGTGCCGAAGATGTCGACGATTGCTCCCCACGTGGGAGAACCGCGCTGCATCGCCGCATGCGCAAGCCGGTCCGCATCGATGCCAACTGCACCTAATTGCTCGAGCATGCGGCGGACGGTGCTCTTACCGCTGGCCAGATTTCCAGTGAGGCCGATCAAGTAAAAGTTGTTCATCAATTCCAGGGCTATTTCAAATCTAACTGGTATCCCAGAGGTACAATCTCAAACCATGTCACCCCAGGCTTGAGCGCTATCGGATTTCCTGCCGTGTCCGTAATGGAAAAGAATTCCTGTTCGGACTGGCGCTGCCATTTGCCGGACGTCATCACGCCGTCTCGGAAAACCTGTGCGTCTCCCTGCCCCGTGAGATAAATGTGGACGGACACGGAATTGTTCGAATCTTCGACGATATTGGTCTTTTCGTGCTTTGCGTAAAGGACGACGACATTGGTCGCGCTGACCTGGGTCTTTGTATC